>JAUWLO010000063.1 GCA_030613605.1 Gammaproteobacteria bacterium
TCTTTCTTTTTTTCTTTTTTCTTCTCTTCTTTTTTAACGACTTTCTTTGGCACAGGTTTGGGTTTTTGCTTTTCCAGTAACAATTGCGCTAAACGAGGAGGAAGTTTTTCAACCTTGTATTGGTCAATTTCTGGCACAGGAATAAAAGGAATTCCTATACTAAACACAATGGCCAACGCCATCGTAATGGAAAGAGTTTTCCTGAAACGCCCCTCATCCTCATCCAGACGATGCCAGGGTAATATAAATGAACGATACACGAGTGTAGACACGACCGAATTACCCTTTATCCTGCGCACGCAATACAGCAAGTGAAATACTGGTGTAATTTGCCCTGGTACAGGTCAACATAATTTTTTTCAGCAGGTCAAAGGGGATTTTTTTGTCGCCCATTATGGTTACTTCGCGCGGAACGGGTTTCCCATCCACGGTTGTTTTACGCACTGTTCGCCTTGCCAAACGTATGAGCTCATCCTTTAGTGGTTTAATTTCAATACTATTTGCCTGTGTTACATCGGACACCGACGCAACCTTTCTCCCCTGCACAATAATGTCCTTTGCGCCAACAATGATAACCACCGTTTCTTTTGGCAATTGATCAGAAACAGATTCAGGAAGTTGAATTTGCTTCGCGCTCGGTAAATCTTGAACCGAGGAAGAGCTAACTAACAGGAAAAAAACCAGAATAGTAAAGATGTCCATTAAGGACACCATATTAAGCCCGGCACTCTTTTTGGTGCGAGCATGATGCCGAGACATACGCTTAGCGCGGCGTGACTCACTCATGGCGCATCACCAATGGCAATCAGCGGAAACAGTTCCTTCGTCACAACTGACGTGACCTCAACCACCTTTACCTCACGAACTGTGTCCATTGCCTTGACCAATAATTCATATTCAATTTTTGACTCAAGTAAAATGCTAATATTTTTTTTCTCTGGGAATCGTGTCTTTAATTTGACCAGTATCCTGGAAAGTGCTGGAAAATCATGTTTACCATTAATTTTTTTAATCACTTTCAATACACCGCCAATGGAGTCCGACACAACCAATCTGTCCTGACGCACGATCACTTCAAAATTGCGCACTTTCTTTTGGTCTTTACTTGCCTGTGATTTCGAGTCTGGAGGCAGATTAAGCTCCAAAATACTGAATTGTGAAAACGCTGCCGATAACAACAGGAACGGAACGAGCACCACCATGAGATTCAGGAAGGCAGTAACATCAAGCTCCGGCGTTTTACGGTGTGCGCGTCTGACACGTTTTCTGACTGACATACGAGGTCGTCCCGCTTACTTAGCGTTACGTGGAGTTTCTTTATTATATTCGGTAATCGAGTTCAGGAATTTCACTGTTGCCATTTCCATACTGTCGACTATCTCCGTTGTCTTGGTTTGCAACACGGCAAACATCAATAGCAATGGAATGGCTGCCATCAAACCGAAAGCTGTAGTATTCATAGCAACAGAGATACTGGCAGAAAGTAAATCTGCCTTATCAGCAGGATTAGCATTTGCCACTGCGTTAAAGGCCTGAATAAGGCCGATAATCGTTCCCAACAGACCTAACAATGTGGCAATGTTTGCAAACGTGGCAAGATAATGAGTCCGCTTTTCCAGACGAGGAATAACTTCCATCAGCCCTTCCTCCATGGCAATTTCGATATCATCACGCTTCTGAGTCATGCGTAACCGGCTTAAACCATAAGCCATAATCTTGCCCACCTCAGAACTGGAGCGGCTACTAATTGCCATCGCCTGATCATAATTATTGGCTTTGACCAACGGAACTATCTTATTCCACATGCTGCGATTTTTTAGCTTGGCCATACTGAGAAACGTATACCGCTCAATCGCAATAGCAGCGCCCAGCGCAAACACCGCCATGATGGGATACATAAACGCCCCACCATCCTGGAAGAATTTCACTATCGCGTTAAAGACATCCATACACTTCTCCTTAAAATTACAACTGGTTTGTATACATCAGTTTTGACATGAGCCGTCATATGCCAGAGCTTATATTTCTGCACATAATTCAATGCGTTACTATGTCATAATTCAAAAACGAATTGTTGATTGATTTCACAATCCCTGAATATTATTTCGGTAAAACGGATATTCATTTTATCAATATCCGTTATAAGCGCCAAAACCTCTTTTTTTCACACCTTACCTATCATAATTAAAATTCATGCTTTTTTCTGTAGTTGAAAATAGCCGCTACAACCTACTTCCTACCCACTTTTTCGCCATAAAGCATCCCGTAGTATCGCAGCTGTCGACGAAATACGTCTCGGTCCAGGGCTTCCATTTCTGTATTGAACGTCTTGCTACCCGCACTAACCGACAAGGTTCCAAGACGAGCACTCTTCCAGGGGACAATGTATAAAACCTTGGGTAACTCACGACTACCCTTTATAGAAGTTCCATCAAGTTGAATTCTGTCTTCCGCTGAAGCACCCTGAATCACCCCTATTGTGATAACCAGGTATACAAACAGCAATAAGGCTATTTTTTTACTCGGCGTTCCAGATCGATAATCCATCCCTTTACCTTTTTATCCTCTTCTTTGGTCAGCTCCTGATATTGTTTGTAATGCTTCAGGGCTTCCGCCAGTTTACCCATATATAATTCAAGTAAAATACCGTAATTAAGGTGAGCGTATGCGTAATCACGATCTGCCCGCAAGGCCTTCTCATAAAAGCTCTGAGCCCGTTTAAATTCACCCTCATTCCGACTGATAATACCCAAATAATTCAAACTAACCACACTATCTGGATTTATTTTTAACGCATTTTCAAATGCTGTTTTTGCCTCATCAATCTGACCATTGCGATAATAAATAATGCCCAGGCTATTATGCGGCCCCGAGAACTGAGGGTAATCACTGGCCAACTTTTTAAATTGCTTTTCCGCTTTTGATGTATTGCCGGCACGCATCGAGACCAAAGCCATTTCATAGGCAATCGTAACTTTTGGATCAACGTTAGGGCGAACCTTTACTGCAGCTCTGCCTTTTTCTGAAATATCACCTGAATCTGTTGTTGCGCAACCTGCCACCAACAAAACCAAAGTAAATATTAAAAATATTCTGGCATTCATTAATCGAGTCTCCGGGCTGCCGTAGAGTACGGCCCGGCGATTCTAACCGGATCTATATTTTTATTCGAAAATAAATAATTTTTAGTAATAAATAAATTGCGCAACGGATTCACTCTTCTCTTCTTTAGAATAACGAAAGGGAATGAGATCCTTTAGTTTGCCAAGGCTTTTCTTAACCCATTCATCATAAGTTCCAGCGGAAATACGTCCAACATTTGTCTCATGAATGTTAATAGACTTTTCCTCAAAGGGGTAGGCCTGTTCTTCAAGAAGAATGTCGTATTGCTCCAGCTCCTCTCCAGACAATCCAGCCGGTCGCTCAGACTCCATTAATTCCTGCCCAAATTCATTGTAAATTTCTGCCAACCAGTAGACAGATGCCGTTGTGACTTCCTCGATACCATAATCAGCTGCTGTCGTATAAGCATCAACCGCTGCTTTCATTTTCTGTTTTTTTCGTTTCAAATTCTTTTTAAGCGGTTTAACCAGTTTAATTTTCTGAAACGATTCCATTGATGGTTTCGCCAGTTCCAATGCCGCCTTAGCTGCAAGATAATGGGTTCGCGGCGTACTCTCTGATTTATTTGCTTTATCACGCGCCATAATTTCATCCAGCCAATAGCGACGATCCGCAGCAGCACCTTTCTTCAAATAAATATCAGCCAACATCTGTCGCGCTTCGGTTGCCTGTTCCATGGGTTTCGGAAATGTGCCTACAAACCGCTTAAGACTTACCGCCAGTTGTTTATCTGTTCCCGCCTTCTCATACAACTCAATGGCCTGCCAAAGCGCCGCGCTTTTATCCGCCGGATTCTTCTTGTTTTTCGAAACATCTTCCAGCTCGTTTGCAGCCTTTATATATTGATCAGTCTCCAGATAGGCAACGACCAGGTTATCAGACACTCTCTTAACTAACGGATGATCAGGATGATCCTTCCGGAACTCAAGAAATTTTTCTTGAGCGCTATCCCAGTTTTTTGCCGCCAACATACTGACCGCAACATCAAATTTTGCTGACACATAAATAGATGATCGAGGCGAAACTTCACCAACCCGTAAAAATTGGGCAACAGCAGCCTGATGATTACCCTTGGATCGCATGTATTCTCCCTGTTTATACACAGACGCAGCCAGACCTTCCTTTAATGCCTTTCTGTTTTTATCATTTTTACCCGCAATGCTAAGCGCTACCTTATAGGCAACTTCCGCCCTGGTATAATCACCCTTCTCAAACTCGGAGCGCGCTATTATATTCCACGCTACGCGACGTGAATTTGACTTAGGCCCTCCAGACAACTCCAGAATCTGACGCGCGGCAACAGATGCCTGACCGTATTTCTTCAGCGCAAACATATCCTGGGCAGCTTTAGTCAGCACGCCCGCCGATCTTTTATCACCAGGGAATTTCTTTCCAAATCGCAAAGCACTACCCACAGCCATCCGGCTCCAGGTTTCTTTCTTTTTACCCTGTGACTTTTTTTCCAGTTCCATATAAGCATGAAGGGCTGCGTATCCAGCTTCTGCATTATTCCCAAAACGTCGATACTGATACGCAGTTTTTTCATATTCATTAGCCGCCAGCTCAAACTGACCAGCTTCAAACAACAGTTCCGCGTAAAGGAAATTTAATTTTTGCGCTTTTTTACTATGAGCAAACCATTTTAGATATTGCCTATACAACAAAAATGTACGCTGATAATCCCCGGCACGTTTGGATTTTTGTGCGGCCGCATGATAATGCCGGACAACATCTTCTAAATTTTTACTCAGCGCTTTTTTCAGCCCAGCAAGAATCGTATTTTCCTGTTCCTGAAAATGCTTCCAATATTTACCCTTTACGCGATAGCGCTTTATAAACTTTTCTTTAAGCCCAATAAGCAAACTGGCAAAACCTGCTTTCTCATAAACATCAATAGCATTGAGATCAAAAACATAGGCTTTTTCATGGAAAGGATAAACCTCAGCAAAGGCACTATAGGTATCCGCAGCATCTTTTACCCGACCTTTTTCAACATAAAACTCGGCCAATTGCCTGTAAACACGAATTTCATAATCCCGATGCCCTGATTTCTCAAAATGAGCCCTAATCGCCCTGGCCCCACCAGTCTCATTAAAACTAAGCGTCACCGCACGAAACACATCATTAACCAGCTCTTCATCGCCGCGGCTCAATTTAGCTTTGCCGCTCACCGGATCTTTACTTGCATATTTAAGCTTTCGATCAATCAAACCCAGAAAAGATCCCAGAGCCTGTGTGTATTTTGCCTGCCTGAAAAGGGCCCAACCGCGCTTGGTCAAAGCTTTATCGTAATACACTGAGCCAGGACTTGTTTTCATTACCTGGCTATATGAAAGTCCCGCTTTTTTGAACTGACGCAAATCAAACATCAATTCACCACGGCGAAAATACAGTTCATCGCGATTGGCCGCATCAGGAGAAACAATCAAAAGATTGGTCAGAGCAAGCAACGCTTTTTTCTGTTGACCAGCTTGCTCATAGGCTTTTGATAACTGATACAACAACCCTGCTGTATGAACACCGTTACCTGATATTTTTAAAGCATCCTCATAAAGTTTAATGGCTCCACGGTAGGTTATATCTTTTAAAGCTTGCACATCAGCATCTGCACCTTCCTGGCCTTGCTCAAACACTTCCATCTGTTTTTGAAACCGGTCATCACTACGCTCCATCTCAAGATCAGCCAACCTGCGCAAAGCCTCGACCTTTTGGGTTCCTTCCTTGGCTCCTGCCATGTATTCCCAGTAATTATCCATGGCCTTATCACGCGCGCCAACAACCGGCGCATCCGTTTCAATCTTGATATCGAGTTCACCTAAATCACCCAGGTCACCCAATGTTTCCTGTTTTTCTGACGACGCACAGGCTGAAAGAAAAAACGCAACAATTAACAGGAGAATGATGTTTTTCATCCGCCATCTCCCCAACGTTTGGCTGCGTAATCATAAAGCTGGGCCATGGAAAACCGAGCATCTGCAGCATAACTTACCAGTCGTTGTTTGCGATTCTCCAGCTCTTTTAACGATAATTCTTTAAGGTGATCACGTAATTGATTAATCAGACCTACAAGTTTGGATTGGAGTTTACTTATACGTTTCGACATGGCGCGTTTTTGTCTGGGCGCCATATCACTGCCATCATCAATCTCTGACGACCACTGCTCCAGCTTACCCAGGGATAAACGCACCTGCGCATAATCTGTTAACGATGCCTGGAATTCATGAGTCGCGAATAATTGCCACAAATAGCGGCCGCCTGGAGTATCTGGCAAACTGGACATCAGCCATTGTTCATCCCTACTCTGACTGCCTATCGTACGAACAAGACTGTCTACCAGCACACCATTGTTTACCGTATCTTTTGCTTTATTAACCTGTTCCAGCTCCCTTTTATAGGAAGCCAATGCATCCTGATAATATTGCAGCGCCTGCTTGTACGCGTTGAGCTTACCAAAAGCAAAAGGCACCGCAAGCAAAGCGTCCTGAACTGACGGATCACTGGCATCACGTTTAATTAATTTTAACCACGGCACCAGGGATTTTTTGTGCTGCTCCCGTGCAGAATAAACACGCCCCAATCCCAATAGCGCCTTACTCGACATCGGCCCCTGCAATCGGGTTTTTACGAAATACTGTTGAGCCTTATCTGGCTCCTGCTTGCTAAGATAATCATAAGCGAGGGTTAAATTTGCCTTATCACGCAATGAGTGGCCTTCCTCATCCGACACGGACATAGCACCCAACTCTTCTAACATTTTACGGCCTTCCTGCTCATGCCCCTGCCGAAACAAAGCCACGCCCAGATTAAAACGGCCATAGGTTGCCCACACTGACTTTTCACTTAACTGTTGTACGAATGATTTTTTACCCAGCTGTTTTAAATTAATCACCGCCTCATCATACCGTTGCTGTTCCATTAACAGCATTGATGAGAGCAACAAACGTTCCTGTTGAGCTTCGTCAGGCAAACTGCCCACAATACGTTGCAAGGATTTAAGTGCCTCACGACCCTGGCCGCGTTGATATTGCGCTCGTGCCAGGCTGTACCAGGCCTGGTCACGCACACCCTGTGACTGGTTGCTTTCACCCAGAGCCTTAAAAATATCTGCTGCCTTGTGGTGTGAACCGTAGCTTAAATACAACCCCCCAAGCACAAGCTGCGCCTGAGCCGACCGAGACGACACCCGTCCCTGCTTTTGATCCGCCAGCAATTGCGTAATAGCGGCAAATGGATCACCCATCAGGCCATCATACTGGGCTGCACGAACATGGGGGTTTTCAACGTGCTCCCATGCAATAGGAGCAGCATTGACAGTGGTTGCGCCCGGCAACACCACCAGGGAACACACAACACGGACCCAAAAGGATTTACATCGGAATGTGAAAATAGCGCCGAAATTACCCAACATGTATTACTTCAACTCTCTGATAGACAATTCCGGGAAAGCCTGATTAGTGCCGGTGGCTACACGTAAATCCACCACACGACGCCCGGTACCGGTAATGATCATCTGAGTGGCTTCGCGCTGGAAATCCGGATCATTGGGAACTCGACCAAACAGAGATACCGATAACTCATGCCGACCGGGAGGCACGTCGTCCCAAAACAGGCGCTGACTGCCTCCTTTCATCAGGGCATCCAGCTCTGCTTCTTCGTACTGATGGTAGGAGACCGTGCGGTTATCAATGTTTAACTGAATGGCTTCTAATCTGAAAAAATCACTGTGGCCCACAGACACTAGCACCAAAAGCTGATTCTGGGACGATAACTCGCGCGACTCCTCCAGGACAGCCATATCGGCACCCAGAGCCACAACCTCGTTGAGAACGCGTTCAACCTCTGCATCCAGACGCTTAAAGTCGGGCTCGGCAGCAAATACCCCTACTGAGAAAGTTATTATTGCCACTGCGCCAACCAACCATGCCGCTAGCGCACACCATCGGGCACAAGCTTGTCCCGTACTATTCTGCCTGGTTTTATACATGGTCACCGAGCATACCCCATCATTCCCACAAGCCAAAGCCCATGGGCAACAATCAACCCGGCCGGATATCACCACAACAGATATGTTCCATCAGCCTGAAAAACACTGTAAATCGTCCGATTAAGGATTTTTATCGTGTTCCTTATGCCGTAAAATCAGATTTTTCCCAACCAGCAAGCCTCAGATGTCGGAGCAATAAAGTCCTGGTCACCCGACAGGCAAACATAAGTCCAAAAACATGAAACTTCCCAACCCAAACAGCCGTTTAGTGATATAAACCATCAAAGAACCCAGATTCATACACACTTTAGCGCTTAAATGAACAATAAAAATTTCAACATAAGAGACGACCGGCCAGATGTATCAGGCAAGTGAAAATAGCGGACCTATTGTGTACCCCTCAGGCCAGAAACCGACGCCGAAACCTCACCGGTATACCCTGTCCATCAAGTTCGTTGCCTATACCAGCGCAATAATTATTATCTTCCTGTTCCTGGGCATTACAGCGATCAACCTGAGCCTGAGCAAAGACCATTACCAGGATTCCAATACCGGAGTACCTCAATATTTAGCGGGCAAGGCCACTGCTATTGAAACGCAATTGTCACTGTTTAACCAAATTCTCAAACACGTTGCTGCTCAACCAACCACTCAGGACATTTTGGAATACAGGGATGAGGTCGGCGCCCAGGCCTGGGCGATTCAAATGCGACGCTTCCTGCCCCAGGCACTGGGTGTTACCTTGCTAACACCAGACGGGAAAGTACTGGGCGACCCACCGGGCCAACGACTAACCCCCCAATGCCTCACCGACATGTCCAAGGTCAACCAGCACGAAGCCACGAAGTCACCTGCTGTTCATACAGATGCTACTGGTGTTGTCCATTTTGATCTTACCCGGCACATTTATGATGAAGCCGAAAACCAGATAGGCATGCTGTTTGTCAGTTTTGGCCTGGACAGCCTTAAACCACTGCTAAATAAGAAAACCGATACCGTGGGCCACCTTAGCCTGTTAGATGGTTATGGCAGTATCTTTTTTAACCAGCAAGGTGGCTCCGGAGATTCAGGCGATGCCCAAAAATATCTGGTCAATATTACCGGCACAGACTGGCAACTCAGCCTGATAGAATCAGAGAATAAACTACAACCCAGCTTTCTGATCCTGGCCATTTTTAACGCCGTAGCCCTGTTATTAACAGTAGTAGTTATCGGATTTCTGGTGCGCTACATCATGCGTTCCATGACAACGGATTTTGAACAGGTAAAATCGCTACTCAATAGCCTGGCGGAAGGGGAACCACTGGAAGAAGAATTGGCAACACCCAGACTGCGTGAGACCGCCGAGGTTTTTCCGGCCATCACCCACATCAACCGTAATTTCGACAAAAAACAACAACTGCTGGAACATCAGGAACTCAATGATCACCTCACAGGTTTATCCAATCGACGACAATTCAATATCGAGTTCGCCCGCGCCTATGACTTCGCCCGCCGTGGTACACCAGTATGCGTAGTACTTATGCATATTTCAGGCCTTGAAAAACTCAATCAGAATCAGGCCAATCAGGTAGTAAAAGTTCTGAGCAAAACTCTTAAGGAACATTCCCGCAAAGTTGATCATACCGCACGACTGGATTATGGCGAGT
>JAUWLO010000181.1 GCA_030613605.1 Gammaproteobacteria bacterium
GTGGAATCCACTGAAGAAACTCGCCGTATCTGGCGTAGCCTTTTATTAACCACGCCCAGGCTGGGCGACTACATCAGTGGCGTCATCCTGTTCGAAGAAACACTCACACAGAAAACCGACGATGGGACAGCGTTACCACAAATGGCGGAAAAACAGGGCAGCGGTCCTGGTATAAAAGTCGACAAGGGTAAGATCCCTTTGGTCAATGCGCCGGGAGATATGATCACCCAGGGTCTGGATGGACTGGCGGACAGACTAATACTATATAAAGAACAAGGTGCACGTTTTGCCAAATGGCGTGAAGTGTATGAGATTGACAGGCATGTCCCCACGTTACACGGCATCGAGGCCAATGCCGAGATGCTGGCCCGCTATGCGGCAACCTGTCAGGCCGAGGGTATAGTTCCCATCGTCGAGCCCGAGGTATTGATGGATGGCGACCACGATATCGAACGCCATGCAGAAGTCACCGAGGCCGTGCAGCACGCTGTGTTCCACGCCTTGCATCGGCATCATGTGATACTGGAACTGATGCTGCTCAAACCTAATATGGTGTTGCCGGGCAAGGACAATCGTCGCGCCGAGCCGGACGAGGTGGCCGAAGCGACGCTCAAAGTTCTGCGTCGCACCGTACCCGCGGCCGTGCCCAGCATCAACTTCCTCTCCGGCGGCCAGAGTCCGGAAGAGGCCACCATCAATCTCAATGCCATTAACTGCCAACGTGGCAATGCTCCCTGGCAACTGAGTATTTCCTATGGACGCGCATTACAACAACCTGCGCTAAAGGCCTGGGCCGGACGAGCGGAAAATGCCGAAGCGGCGCAACAGGCGCTACTCAAACGTGCGCGCCTCAACAGTCTGGCCCGGCAAGGTGAATATAATGCCGACATGGAACAGGAGTGAGCCAATACATTTTTTGTCGCCAACGCGGCGTTAAGTAAAGCGTTTGGCAATCCTGGAAAAAGCTGGCTGGTCGATATGATTGAAAAATCTGAAACTAATGATATGAACCTATGCTGAAACGCTTGCGACGTGCCTGGTTGCAGCATGTCATGTTTCGTTCGCGCATTCCCTATCCACTGTGGCACGAAAGCCTGATATCCGCGCCAGTTCTATTGCGCCTTAGTAAGAGGGAGCAGAATCGTCTGCGAAAATTGGCCAGCCTGTTCCTGCACGAAAAAACCATTACCGGTGCAGGGGGTCTGATCGTCGATTCGACCATGCGTGTTTACATCGCCGCGCATGCCTGTTTATTAATCCTGAACCTCGATCTCGATTATTACCAGGGCTGGAGTGAGGTTGTCGTTTACCCGGATACCTTTGTTATCCAACGGGAGGAATATGATGAAAGCGGTGTCGTTCATGAAACCCGAAAGACTCTCGCCGGAGAAGCCTGGGGTCGTGGACCGGTGATTTTGTCCTGGTCCGATGCCAAACCAGAAGCCCGCTCGCATGGCTCGACGCCCAATGTCATTCTCCATGAATTTGCCCACAAACTCGACATGCTCAATGGTGTCGCCAACGGCATGCCACCTTTACACAGTAATATGGTGCGTGAACGCTGGACGGAATTTTTGTCTCAGGCTTACGAAAAACTCTATCATCAGCTTGAACGACATCATCCTATCGCCATTGATCCTTACGCGGCGGAAAACCCGGCGGAATTTTTTGCGGTGTTAACGGAAGTGTTTTTCGAACAACCCACGCTACTACAAAGTTTGTATCCCGATGTCTATGGGCAGTTGAGTTTGTTCTATCGGCAGAACCCGGTGCAGCACATTTCCAGTCACTCAGACTAAGTCATAACTCTGATGTGATGCTGGTATCTCCACATGGGTGTTTTTCAATTTTTTCGCAAATGCTTGTATGCTTTTTTCTTCGTCATGCACAAGGAAGGGAGCCGTCCTGTCAAGGAGCGCGGGAATTGCTGTTTTGTAATTAAATAGCTTTACCAATGGTATGCCCGGCCGCAGTTTTTGTGACGGCATGTTTTGTGACAACAGGGGCACCCGGTTAAATATTATGTGCTCGCTTTAAAGCAAGCCGTGTAAATACAGGCCCTATAACTTCAAAAAACACCGTTGTGCTGATAACAACGGATAAAAGTTCCTGTCGATATTCAGGGAAGTAGTTTGAGGCCACTAGTGCCATGCCTATTGCGACACCAGCCTGAGGGAATAAGGCAACGCCCATCCAATTTTTCGTTGCCTGGTCAGCTCTGCTGAGCTGGCTTCCGACCCTGGCGCCGAGGATTTTTCCAGTGGCTCGACATAAAATATAAATGACACCAACTAACCCGATTTCTTTCATCGCGCTAAGTTCAAGCGATGCCCCGGCAAGGACAAAAAAGACAACCATAAATGGCCATTCGATCCCTTCAATCGTGTGAAATGGGTATTCGTGATGTTTGGCAACGTTCGCAATTACCGCGCCCAATACCATCGATGCAATCAGAAAAGACACGTCAAGCCAAATAGCTAAGCCACCACAGACGAAAACAAGTCCCAGGGCTTCAGTTAAGATTGGTTGCCCTGGCTTAATCCTTCCGGTTAAATATGCAGCGGGCAGTCCAATTAATACTCCCAACATTACTGCGCCACCAATTTCTTTTGCGGCCATCAACAAGGGTGATATGTTTTCACCATGGCCATTTAATACCGTCACCACGGCCATTCCAATGGCAAATAGCACTAATGCCCAGACATCATCAAGTGCAACAATGGAAAGTAGTAAGTTCCTAAATGGGGTCTTGTTATTTTTCTCTATCACAACATCCAGCACAGCTGCCGGGTCAGTAGCCGCTGCAAGACAGCCTAATAAGATTGCAACTTCTTTGGATACCCCGGCCCATATAAGGCCCAGGCTCACAATTATTGTGGTTACAATTGCGGCACTAATGGAAATCCACAACACTTTACCTGCTGATTTTCTTAGGGAGTCCGTGGTGAGCTTGCCACCTAACAGAAAACCCACCATGAGCAGTGCCATATCAGCAATAATTTCAAAGTGCTCAATAAACGCTGATGGAACAATATCAGTGACTTCCTTCCCTATAATTACCCCAAAAATTAGCAAGAGCGTTACCCGAGGCAAGAAGGAACGTCGTCCTAATGTGGATGTCACTAAACCCAGCAGAAGAATTCCGCCAAGCGTTAAAAGAAACTGAGATGTTGATTGCATGCAAGCGCCTGCACTTATTATTTATATACGAGTTATTTTACGGACACACCAAGGTTGTATCGTTAACTCTCATGCCTCCCATTATGATCTTGAATTTCTTCAAAATATATAAAAATGGATGTGCCTGAGCATCTGATCCCTGAGTTCCTGGTTTTAGTCGCGCAGTAATCGAATAAACGCTTTCGAGGCTGCGCTATCCAGGCTGGAGCGAGCGCTTGCCATTGAGATATCAAACACCCTCACGCTTGTCAGAATAGCTGCTATACTGAATATTAGGAGCTGCTAATATTAAGGGGGGAGGGTATGCCGAATTCCGAAGATCTGGGTTCATCGTCTGGTTCTGAGTTATTCCCTCCACCGGATGTATTGAATCGCCTGGCAGTGAGTGAGAGCGGTTTTGTTTTTGATCCCTCCAGTGGCCACAACTTCACGGTGAATGAAACCGGTCTGGTGCTGCTGCGCCTTTTGCTTAAAGAGCAGCGCCTTGATCAAATTCTTGAGAAGTTGCGTAACGAGTTTGACGCGGACCCGCGGGACATAGAGCGTGATGTGATTGAATTTGTTAGCGCGCTACGCGAGAACGTGGGGGCATGACAATCATTAATGCCACGGTTGCTATCACTGGCATGAATGCCAAGCCGGACAATCCCGGCCCCGGTCTGGCAGTGGCCCGTTGTCTGCGTGAGTCTCCTGATTTCAAGGGCCGCATCATTGGTCTCGGTTACGATGCCCTGGATCCAGGCCTGTATCTGGATGACTATTGTGATGCCTCCTATCTATTACCCTATCCATCGGCGGGTGATGACGCCTTGCTGGATCAGTTGCGCAAAATTCAGCAACAGGAACAGGTTGATGTTCTGTTGCCCTGTCTGGATGCTGAATTGCCCGGCATGGTGCGCCTGCTTCCTGCCCTGAAAGAGATGGGTTTCAAAACCTTTTTACCTACCTCTGAACAATTACGTTTGCGCAACAATGATCGTCTGCCGGAGTTGGCGGAGATGGCCGGTATTTATTGTCCAGAGATCAAGGCCATTACCAGCGCAGGCTTCTTTTATAAATGCCAGGAGGAGGGCTGGGCTTATCCCCTGGTGGTGAAAGGTCTGTTTTATGGTGCCTATATTGTCCACAGTGCGGACG
>JAUWLO010000089.1 GCA_030613605.1 Gammaproteobacteria bacterium
TCACGCAGATTCCAGCCATAGTTCCCGCCTCGTTTGATGTGGTTTATCTCTTCCCAATGATTTTGTCCCACATCCGCCAGCCACAACTCGCCAGTCTTGCGGTCAAAACTCCAACGCCAGGGGTTGCGTAATCCATACGCAAATATTTCCGCCTTGCCAGGGCCGTTTATAAATGGATTATTTTTAGGAATTTTGTACTCTTTGCTGCCACTAACATCAATTCTTAACACAGCGCCTAACAATGTTTGTTTATTCTGACCATTTCCTTTGGGGTCACCCCCTGCCCCGCCATCGCCCAACCCGTAATATAGATAACCATCTGGCCCAAAATGGATATCACCGCCATTGTGATTTGAAAACGGTTGTTTTATAGAAAAAAGTACCTGTTCCTGCTGAGCCTTTAACGTTTTACCATTATCTTTACTCTCAAACCGGGTCAAGACGGACTCCAGTGAATCATTATTACGAGTATAAGAAAGATAAACACGACCGTTTTCAACAAAATGGGGATCGAAAGCCATACCCAACAAACCGGTTTCATTTTGCTCCGAATGCACACGACCCCTTATATCAATGAAAACTGTGCTGTTAGTTTTTCCTCCACCAGTACTAACACGTAATACCCGTCCGGCCTGCTCAACCACATACCAAACATCCGGTTTATTTGGTGTCTGAAGGACAGCCAGCGGCCTGTCGAAGGCAACATTCTCAAACACGCGCGCAAGTGCGATACCACTGCTGGCAGATACCGGCAATGTTGCCAACCATAATAAACCACCGACTATCCATTGCGTCCTCAGATAAAACATTCCATTTCCTCCGGCTTTATTTCTTATTCTATTTCCTGGTTGTCACACTCAGCAAGGACATTTACACTGACCAACTATTTTAATCACTCACAAAGAACAATACGAAACATGACAGACTTTGAACCACTCCGGGACATGGGCACCTTTACCGAGGATATGTTCAACCGCATTATCGCCTTTCAGGAAAAAGAACATCCAGCCTGGAATAATTCACTTACTTTCGAAGAACGGATAAAAGGTTTGCCTCTGCACAACCTGATTTTTAGCAACCCTGATCGAGATCCGACCGTATATGGCCCAACAGTAGCACCATATTTTCCATTACGTGAAGAAATACAAAAAATTGCCTATTACATCAAACAGGTGTCACAACCAGACTCTACCGGCCCGGAGATGTGCGACCTTTACCCCGGCAACGGTTTTATTGGCAGCCTCATAGGCCGGGAAGGAATCCATGTCACTGGAATTAAACGAATTTCTGATAAACCCAACCAAATAGAATTATTTACAGATAGCCATTGTTACGAATACAGCAATGATCCTGTTGATAAACAGGCTTGCAGCACTATGCTGGTTTCCTGGCCTCCCGCCGGAAGCAATCCCTCACATGACCTCGTTAAGCTGACGCCCAAACTTATCATTTATATTTTCACCACTCACATTGATGAAAACACCCAGGAAAGACAAACCGGAAGCGAAGAAATGCTCGCGACACTATCGAATGATTATCGTCTGCTAGACCATTGGGAGTCACATCGCCCCAAAAATATATTGCATGATGTTTGGCCTGACATGACACCGTCAATAGAAGAAACCCGTCAGGTACATATTTATGCCCACACTTCTGTAAATGACATACAACCCATAAAATCACTTCCACCTTCCCAGCCATATGACTGGGAAAAAGATTTTCAAATGGCTCTGTTAGCGCTACAGGCAAAACGTGAGGTGCAATCCAGGGGTTTCCCTGTTTAACACTAGCCTCTAAAACAATGCATGAATAATATGCCTTCTATAGCCGTTGCCACCAATTTAAAATATGCCAGTGACTGTGCCTTGCTAGCAAAGCATTTAAATCTCCCCATATGTCACGACAAAAACAATCACGATAATGTCGACGACTGTGCCACTTTTGATTTATTTTTAGGCTACGAAGACGATGATGCAAACGGCCTGCAACGGCTGACACTTACTGACCCAAGTGGCAACCTTGGCAGTTCGTTATACGTTGATTTTATTGCTGGCAAGGTTGGTCACCGCCATCGCTTTGGTGGTGGCCGAGGCCAGCCTTTAGCCAAAGCCATCGGTCTAAAAGGCGGGGCTAACCCAACCGTTATTGATGCTACAGCCGGGTTGGGTAGAGATGCGTTTGTGATCGCCAGTCTTGGCGCCCAGGTAATGCTTATCGAACGTTCGCCTATTATAGCCGCATTACTGGAAGATGGACTTGGACGTGCTTCACACGATACCGAACTTAAAACAATCGTTACTGAGCGCATGAATCTGGTTACAGCTAATGCTATCAAGTGGCTAACTGATCTTCCCACTGAGAAGCACCCCGATGTTGTTTACATGGATCCCATGTATCCACACCGCAATAAAAGTGCGCTGGTTAAAAAAGAAATGCGGGTACTACGTGAGCTAGTCGGGGATGATGAAGATGCGAGCCAACTACTGCATGCTGCATTGGGCTGCGCAAAGCGCCGGGTAACAGTTAAAAGGCCACGCACAGCCCCGATACTCAGTGGCAGCATACTTAGTAACCGTAAACCAAATGGTGCGGTGGAATCAAAAAATACCCGTTACGATATTTATGTTCCCTGAAAAATTCCTTCCTGTTTTTGATGAGGCTCAAGGCATAAGCCCATAACATCCAGCATCGCTTCGTTACTGATGGGCGCATCAAGACAGGAGTCAGCACCCGCCATTAATAAACGTTGCTTGTGGTCACGATCGCCAGGATCCAGTACTGCGACAATTTTCACATGGCGTGTTGCATGATCACTTTTGATTAAACGACATATTTCCAGGCTTTCCTGACGAAGCATTTGTGAATCAATCAACACCACATCAGGGCGGAAATCAGTAATTTTTCGACCAGCATCAAACGTACTGTGTACAGCAACAGCCTCTGTAGTTTCTGAAAGTGTGTCCAGTATTTCAACCAAACGACTTGCTGACTGCACATCGCTATTGACAATAAGGACTCGCAATTGGTCACGATCCTGTCGATTGAATTGTTTGCCATTTTCTCTGGCAAATTGCGCGATATCCCCCATGGTAAAGGGACGTTTGACCACACCTGCAACCTCAGCATGCAGCATGCCATTTTGCATCCATTCACAAACGGTAATAGGTGATTCCATTAAAAGGTTAGCTACTTCGTTGGAACTAAGCTGGGTCTTTTGAGCCATTAAGTCTACGTCCAGTTTACGTCTAAATTAAAGCCGCTTCCTTGCAACCAGCGTCGCGACCACTCGAAGTAAACTAGCGGTTTACAGGGGCGATTCTTTAGGCCCTTTCACCCATTAAAAGCCTGTAATTTCAGTCTTTTTACAAACCATTGAAAAACAACCTGTTATTTTAGAGCTTAATTTATCGCTTAACCTCAAATCGATCTCCATTAGCCTTTCTGAGGTCAACTTTTACGCGATTTTTACTCCAGCCATGCACCTTGTCATGAGCTTCAACATACACAATATTAACGCCCTTCGGGATATGTACCGTATGACTGCGGGTAAAAGGCTGTTCCTGCTCGTGGGGGTGAAAAAGTGTACGAGTGCCCAGATCTTCACCTTTTTCCGAGACCACCCGCCAGGCGTCAGCATAGTGAGACCAGCCAGTATCGCCATGACGTAATGTTGTTCTCACATGCCAGCTACCTGTGCGATATTCAAACTGGGTTTTAACAACCTCCACTTCACCGGCGTAAACTTGACCTGCTTGCATGACGCTCATTAACAAACCCAGCCCCACCATACGGATTATTCTCTCCATTTAAGTTGCCTCCTGATGATTTTATGTATTTGTCTATTTGTTCGTCTACGTATTTATCTACATATTTAAAGAAAGCAGAAATGCTGCCTGCAATACCAACCAGGAAAAGATGCCCGCTATAATGTCATCCAGCATAATTCCCCACCCTCCTTCGACCTGCCGATCTATTCGACGAATAGGCCAGGGTTTTAATATATCGAAAAAACGAAACAGTAAAAAACCCACCACAATCCATCCAATACCCGGAGGTGCAGCAGCCATGGTAATGAGATAACCCACGATTTCGTCCCACACGATACCCGAGTGATCATGCACACCCAGATCCTTGCTAGTGACATCGCATAACCAGATACCCACCACTGTCATGACAGCAACGATTGCCAAATATACCCATAACGACAAAGGCATGATCAATAGATAAATAGGAATTGCTGCCAGAGTGCCAAACGTACCCGGCGCAACCGGTGCCGCGCCACTACCAAACCCAAAGGCCATAAAATGGACGGGGTTACGCCATACACTGGTAGGTGCAGTATTACGTTTAAACGCGTTACGGTTAATCATTACTCATTTCCTGGCTTTATTTTCCTGCTGTTTCTTCCTGACATTTCACCTTACTATAAAAAATGATCGTAACCCGTCAAAGATAGCTCACACTCTTTGCCTGCCCCATCAATCCAGCGTACGTCTTTCTGCTTTGATACGATCCCTATTTTTGTAACTGCACATCCTAATGTATCAAGTCTGTGTCTCATTTCTTTCTCGTGAACTTCAGGCACGGTAAAACACAATTCGTAATCATCACCGGCACTGGCGGCAAGTTGCCAGTCATCTGTTAACTTCAAACTTTGAAAATTATCCGACAGCGGAATTTTATCAATATTGATATCAGCGCCCACTTTGCTGGCAGTGAGCACATGGCCCAGATCCGCATTTAAGCCATCAGATATATCAATAGCAGCATTCGCCAACCCACGTAATGCCAAACCAGCTGCAATCTGAGGTGTCGGCTGTTCTAGCTTACCCAGTAATTTCTTGGCAACAGATACTGTCGGTTTAAGCTTGCCTTGCTTAACCTGCAAACCCGCGGCCGCATCACCCAGGGTACCCGTTACATAAATTCTATCACCTGCAACAGCACCGCTCCTTGTAAGCGCCTGCCCTTCCGGCACAAAGCCCATTATGTGAATGGTAATACTGAGCGGAGCATGTGGGGGACTATGGGTAGTATCGCCACCCACTAGTTGAACATTATGTTCACACGCCAATGCGAACAAACCTTGTGAAAAATGCGTTAACCAGTTTTCGTTGGAATCTGGCAATGTAATCGCCAACGTGAACCAGGCCGGTTCCGCACCCATAGCAGCCATATCACTGAGATTGACCGCCAGAGCTTTGTGGCCAATGGCCTCAGGTGTCGTATCGATGGGGAAATGCACGCCGCTCACCAGTGTATCGGTTGAAACTGCCAGGGACTGGCCCTCAGGTGGTCGCAACAAAGCGGCATCGTCTCCTATACCAAGACTAACGTCCGCACGACTGGATTGCTGATCGGTGAAATAGCGCCGAATAATTTCAAACTCGGAGCTGGACATGTGTGACACGGCAATGGGCTATTTGCCCGAAGCCCCTTTCTTATTGCGGGAAGTTTTTACAGTGGGGGTTTTTGAGGAAGCTTTCCTGGACACCTTTGCGGAAACTTTGGTGGTTACTTTAGTAGAAACTTTAGCGGAAACTTTTTTTGACGTTTTAGTCGACGTTTTGGAACGGGAAGCCGCTGCCTTTATTTCGACAGCCCGCAGCTTACGGGCGACACCATCCAGAATACCATTAACAAACTTATGACCATCTTCAGCACCGAAAGTTTTGGCCAATTCAACACCTTCATTAATGATCACCCTGTAGGGAACGTCCAGACGGAAGGCCATCTCATAAGTACCCAAACGCAATATTGCGCGCTCAATAGGGTCTACTTTTTCTAAATCACGATCCAGCAAGGGGATAATATGTTCATCCAGCTCTTGAATGTTGGCAGGAATTTTGTGTAGCAACTCATCGAAATATTCCTGATCCACTTTGGACATATCATGATCGAGCCTGATCTGTTCATCGAGGTCGACCAAATCCTGGCCGCTCATTTGCCAGGCGTACAATGCTTGAGTTGCCAAACGTCTGGCTTTATGGCGGGCTTTACTCATTGCTATCTGACTTAATCAAGGTTTTGTAACAGGTTAACCATCTCAATCGCAGACATGGCTGCTTCCACACCCTTGTTACCTGCTTTGGTACCAGCTCGCTCAATCGCCTGTTCAATGCTATCCACTGTTAGCACACCAAAGGCCACCGGAATATCGTGTTGTGCGGACACGGTTGCCAGGCCCTTGGTACATTCCCCGGCGACATATTCAAAATGCGGTGTGCCACCACGAATGACCGCTCCTAATGCGATGATGGCATCGTATTCTTTTTTCGCCGCCATGCGCGCAGCAACCAGTGGCATTTCGAAAGCACCAGGCACTTTAACCAACTGAATGTTGCCTTCTTCCGCACCATGTCTTTTGAGAGCATCAATGGCACCATCGACAAGGCTATCCACAATAAAGCTGTTAAACCGCGCAGCAATAATGCCGAAACGTGCGCCACGGACAGTTAAACCGCCTTCGATAGTTTTAATCGTGCTCATAATTAGTTCCTGTTTAAATATTCCTGTCTTTAGCAATAATCAAAGTACAAATACTTACCTTACAAATACCAGTTAATCGTGCTCAACATACTCAACCACTTCCAGTCCAAATCCGGATAAACTATGAAGGCGTATTGGAGAACTCAGTACGCGCATCTTGCGCACATCCAGATCCAGAAGAATCTGTGCACCGATGCCATAGGTTCTCAAATCAGGGCTGGATTCTCGTTCTACTTTTGCCTCACCCTCATCCTCTTCATGATACTGCGTGACGTGCTGCAAAAGCTCATCTTTACCTTCCACCTGACCCAATAAGACAATAACGCCTTCGCCTTTTTCCTGAATATATTTCATTGCACTTTCTAATGGCCAGCCCGAATCTCCCCGCTGCATACCCAAAACATCAGAAAGATAATGCGGCATATGCACACGCACCAACGTGGCCTGATCGCGCTTGATCTGCCCTTTTACCAACGCGAAATGAACACCATCATCATGGCGGTCTCGATATGTCACCAAACGAAAATCGCCAAAGCTATTTTTTAATTCGCACTCGGCAACCCGCTCAACACTACGCTCATTTTCAAGACGATAGCGAATTAAATCTGCAATTGTGCCAATTTTTAAATCAAACTGTTTGGCGAATTTTTCCAGATCAGGTCGGCGCGCCATGGAACCATCTTCGTTAAGTATTTCTACTATAACCGCAGCGGCTTCTAAACCTGCAAGCCGCGCAAGATCGCAACCCGCTTCTGTATGGCCGGCACGTGTCAACACACCGCCAGGTTGCGCCATAATAGGAAATATATGCCCAGGCTGTACAAGATGTTCTGGCCTGGCATCTGCCGCGACAACTGCCTGAATTGTAACTGCTCGATCTGCCGCTGAAATGCCTGTCGTCACACCTTCGGCCGCTTCAACGGATACCGTAAAATTAGTGGAATACGCTGCATTATTGTCGCTCACCATTAATGGCAGACGCAGCAGCTCGCAACGCTTCTGGTTTAGCGTCAGGCAAATCAAACCACGACCATGACGCGCCATGAAATTAACGTCCTCGGCACGCACATGACTAGCCGCCATAATGAGGTCACCCTCGTTTTCACGATCCTCATCGTCCATGAGGATAACCATCTTACCCTCACAAATATCATTAATAATATCTTCGATTTTATGCAGTGTCATTTTCTTTTTTTTACATCCAGGTCAAGCTTTTAACTTCAGCTTCTCATTTCAAGAAGCCATTCTCTGCTAACAGAGACATCGTAACCCCATCTGGAGTTTCTGCCGCTTTCTCGCCCAACAGGAGTCTTTCAAGGTAGCGTGCGATTATATCAACTTCCAGATTCACGTGCTGACCCACCTTAAATTCACCCATTGTGGTTGCATCCAGCGTATGGGGAACGATATTCAATTCAAACTCACAACCCGCGACACCATTGACTGTTAGACTAATGCCATCCACGCAAATCGAACCTTTTTCGGCAATATATTTTGCCAGATTACCTGGCGCCCTGATAACAAAACGCTCCGAGCGAGCATCATCCCAACGTCGCTTAATTTCACCGACCCCATCCACATGGCCACTAACCAGATGCCCGCCCAAATGGGTTATTGGTGTCACCGCCATCTCCAGATTCACTTTTGAAGCCGTTTTCAATTCACCTAACGTAGTGCGTGATAGAGACTCACTGGAAACATCAGCAGAAAAACTGTTCACAGAATATTCAACAGCCGTTAAACACACGCCGTTCACAGCGATACTATCGCCCAATGACACACTGGCCATATCCAGCGACCCGGTATTGATTGTCAAATACGCATCGCCGCCACGCATTTCACGTGACTGAATATTTCCCACAGCCTGTATTAT
>JAUWLO010000291.1 GCA_030613605.1 Gammaproteobacteria bacterium
TTAATTGCTGCAATTAGTTGCCAAAATCAGTTACCAGGATTACTTGATAATCTCGCGCCAGGAGATACGTCCGGTACCTGGGCCATCACTGGTGTTGGTGTCAAAGCTACGGATATCGTAACCTTCCTGAGTCATGCGACGGCTACCGATGAAGGCAGAGTCCGTTGGCGTGTCTTTGTCAAAACGAATACCGGTGACGATTTTGTTGGTTCCATCTGGGTCGATGTTATCGCTATCATCAAAGCTGCCATTGTTATCAAGATCAAAAATGGTCTTTTCGCCTGAGCCGCCGGTAATGGGGTTGAATGCCAGCTCAAAGCCGCCGGCGCCAATGGAACAGGCATTGGTTGCCTTGGGGATAACGGTATTCACAAATAACAGGCCGCCGCGAATTTGCAGGTTACGTACCGCACGTTCGCCCGGGTATTCAACTGCACCGCCTCCAGCCACAGGTACATCCAGATCAATGTACCAGCCTTTGACTTTACCGGGATCGTTACCACTAGTTTTCCAGGCTACCTCATTATCAGTGAGGCTGCGTACGGTGAAGCCATACAAGGGACTGGAGTAGTTCGTGAACACCTGTTCCACTAGCATGTTATTAGCGCTGTCCATGTAGACGTCGCCATTTACATTAGGTGCGATGGATCCTGCTCCGCCCGTCATATCATCCCAGATGCCGTAGATAGACTGAATGGCTTCGCTGGTGGCATCACCTGTTGTCATCCAGCTGCCGGTCGCGGTAATAACAATATAGCCCGGGTTATCAGGGTGTTTTATCACGATGGGTCGGTTGGTAATGGGTTGCCGTGTACCGCTACCATCCCATTGTCGTTCACCAGGATTGGTGCTGTATTTCGCCTTGAACAGGAGCTTCATATCGCCCCATGAGGACGCTGAAGTACTGCTCAGGTCAAAGCGGATCAGGTTGCCCTGCAGATCGCCCGCGTAGACAAAATCCACGGTACCATTTTTGTCGGTGTCTATGCCGCGAATACCGCTGATGCCGTTAGGTGTATTGGTTCCACTAGGCAAACTTTCTGCCTTACCGAAGCCAGTTTTGATTTTGATGTAGTCGGTGGTGGTTGCAGAAAAGTTAGTACCAGAGGTCCAGACGCCATCTTGGCCACCTTCAAGCTTGACTATGTACAGGGCCGCGTCACCGCTGGCGCTGTTGTAGCCATTGCCGAAAATGGCCACCCATACGTTGTTACCGCTGAGATCTGTATGATTAGTCATGGCAATGAGCGGTTCGCTGAAGCTGAAGCCCAGATCACTGTCATCTGTGTCTGTGAACTCCCACATGACATTGCCTTTGGCTTCTGATTCGGTATCCAGGTCGTCAGGGTTGGTAACGTTGAGCGCATAGTAACCTTTGCCGCCGCCCGCCAGGCCTCCTACTATTACCGTGTTCCAGCTTGGCGTGCTGGCATTTGTGCCTCTTAGCGGAGTGAAATAGGCATCGTTGATGGAAGGTCGCAGGTCAACGTAAAACCGGTGGTTATACCCCGGGTCAGTCAGCAATGACAGGTTTTCGACCACAATATTAGGCACATAAGCGAAGTGTTCTGAACCATCAGAAGTTTTAAAGGCGTGCAACATGCCGTCGTTTGCGCCTACATAGGTTAATTCGGTTCGGCCTTCCCGAGCAGTTTTAAATTCCTGATAGGTCGTGCCAGCAGCCACCGGGTAAGGGGCTGAGGTTCGACCCAGAAATGAAGGTTTGCCGACAAATACCGGAGTGGAATGCACAATATCACCGAGTTTGCCAGCCCTTGTTGCACGTGTTCTGAACTGGCCGACAGTGGCCGTTGGCCCCTCATTTTCACTCTGGCCGCGCAGGTAACCCAGGCGTTCTGTGCCAATAGCGGGTGCTGGTGTATTCAGATCTGCCTGTTGATCTACGTACAGGTCGCCCCACTGGAAAGCCCTGCCCGTACTGGCGCTACCGCCTGTATCTTTGTAAGTGACAATCACACGGCTATCACTGGTGCTACTGGTTTTGGTGTCCAGTTGCTCAGCAGCACTCCAGAGAATGGTGGAGCTCACGGTACCATTCGGGTACACGCGCTGGGCCACCAGATCACCCTTGTTGGTTTTGGTATTGAAAGACGCGCGGAATACCAGGGTGCCGGCCTCGACTTCCTGGGTATTAAAGGCTACGGCAGTGGCCGTTCCGGTGGAGGTCTCAATATCATTGAAAATACTTTCCATGGCGGTAACCAGCTCAACCGGATTGGCAGCATCCAGGTAGCGTCCGCGGCCATTAAAGGCGGCATGAGCCAGGTCATCAATCGTGGCATTGGTTCCAAGCTTAGGGTAGGTCCAGGGGAAAGTGTCATCGGGGTTTGCAGGCCCTGCGGCCGATGATGGTTTGACACCAAAGGCAACCGAATAGGTGGTCATATGCTGGTGCATGGTTTCAAAGGGGTCTGCCGTGCCTTTGCTGGGATAACGCTTGATATCGATGCTGGTGGTGGGTACTTCGTCGGCCAGGCTGGAGTCTAAATCCTTTTCG
>JAUWLO010000262.1 GCA_030613605.1 Gammaproteobacteria bacterium
AATGTTACGGCAAAATCTGATTCATCCGGATTCCGTATTAGCCTGGCAACCCGGTTTCACATTGGTAATGCGGAAATTAAAGCCGTGATTGGCGATGTTAGCCGGCCTTCGGATGCCTATATGATTTTCCGCCTCAGTGAACTGTCTCGCCGTCCCGTTACCGAGGTGATGACGGTGTATCGAGCTAACCGGAAAAAAGGCTGGGGTGTTATGGCCAAAGGGCTTGGCATTAAACCGGGTTCCAGGGAGTTTCATGCGTTAAAAAGGGGGCATGATCTGGGCAATAATAAGGGCAGCGAGCGGGGGCAGTCTTCCGGAAAAGGCAAAGGTAACTCAAAAAATAAAGGCAATAAGAAAGGAAAAGGCAAAAAATAGTTGGCTGTACGGTCAGTCATAAGCGAACCCCCTGGTTTTACTGATGATCAAGCTCACAAAAACTGCAAACGCCTGGGGTACATCAACTTTTAAAAATGACATGAAAGGCGAGGTTGAACATCTGGATGCCCGGTTATTGCCACTGCAGGCAGGCTTGTCACAGGGAAGTTATGTGAGTGAAAGACAATTTTCCGCGATGATTCTGGGTATTTCAGAACAAACAGGCGTTATTTTCGCCAGGGCAGGTATTTTCTATACTAGTATTATTGCAGGGTGTAATTGTGCAGACGACCCATCGCCTGTTGATGAGCAAACTGAATATTGCGAGATGCAGTTTGAAATTAATAAAGAGACTGCAGAGGCAACAGTAAAGCTTTTGCCCTGATGATGACACCGAACGTAAATTAGGGCCGCTACTAATACCTTTGTAGGCCTGCTTCCACTTCTTTTCGTTTTTCTCTTCCTGCCAAATTTTCAATTAACACTAAGGTGAAATCCATTGCAGTGCCCGGACCGCGCGAGGTGATCACCTTGCCATCCTGAACAACTGCGTTTACTTCCAGCGTGGTGTTATCCAGCTGTAATTTTTCCAGTGTTCCCGGGTAGCTGGTGGCATGTCGTCCATTCAGTAACCCTGCCGTTGCCAGGACTTTGGGGGCGGCACAAATAGCGGTGGTGAACTTATTTTCCGTGGCCATTTTTTTCAGGAGTTTCAGGATGCGTTGATCCTGGTTCAGGTGGTCGGCACCCGGCAGGCCGCCGGGTAATACGATCATATCGAATTCCTGATTGAGCGCTTCATTCAGCGTGGTGTCGGGTATAAGGGTAACGCCGCGGCTGGCCTTGACTGGCTGATCATCCAGCCCGGCAGTAATGACTTCTATGTCAGCGCGACGCAACAGGTCGATGATGGTAACGGCTTCTAGCTCCTCGCAGCCCTGAGCTAGTGGGACAAGGACGCGCGCCATATTTTAAGCCTTTTTTTGTCTCGATCGAGTAGTTTAGAAACGGGGATGAGTTGAATGCCCATGCTCTTAAGTTTGGGAAGTTCTTTTTCCAGCACTGCCATGGTTTCAGGATAGGGGTGTCCTATGGCTAACGCTATACCTGTTTTCCTTGCCATTTTTAACAGGCGTCTAAAATGCATTCTTATTTTAGCGGGATCACGGTCGCTGTCGAGAAACACATTGCGGCGCAAATTGGGAACCCAGTTTTGATCCGCAATTTTTTGCAGAATGCTGGTTTTGGTGGTGTAGCTATCAACAAAATAAAGGCCATCATGATTGCGAACCTCCTGCATGAGCCAGCGCATATGGCCGGGATGTTGAGTGAGCAGGCTGCCCATGTGGTTATTAATGCCCGCAACATAGGGTATGGCATCAAGATTGGATTTTAGCTGGGTGGTGAACTGGTCATGAGTCATATTCAGCATTAACCCACCAGGGCCTAGTTTGCTATTGACCATGGACTCCATGGGCTGGTGCAACATAACTTCCTTGTCCATCTTGTGTGCGAGAGTAGCGAGCTCTCGGGCATGAGGTGTGTGCGGTAAAAATGCGTAGGTGACTGATCCAGGGAGTTGTATGGCGCGAATATCACGCTTTTTCAGGTAACCAAGATCATCAATAATAATGCTGATAGCAGGTTGCTGGATATCATTCTGACTAAAATCCTGACTATGTTCTGATGCTGGGGGGTTATCCGCGAGAACTGTGAAGCTTGTCAGCAAACACAGAGTTGAGCACAGGAGTAGATACAGAAACCCAGGCCGACGTTTCAGATGCGTCGGCCAGCGGAATTTTTGAACATCTTTTGCCATTTTATTTTATAGATGCCCTGTCCATGTTGGCACATTTTTAATTGAAAAAACCTATCGATTGCTCTGTAGAATTTTCATTCCTTTCAGGATATTAAGAGCTTCGTATAGCTGGTAGTCAGTTTGTGCCAGAGAAAGTTCTTTCTCTTTTTTCTTTTTACCGTTTTTCTTTTTCTTGCCATCACCATTTTCCAGATGCCCAGCAAGGTCGGCTTCTTTGATACGCTCCCCGGCACCTTCAATTTTGGTGACCTCAAGAGGGTCGAGGATAATATCAGGTTCAATGCCTTCGGCCTGAATGGATCGGCCGGATGGGGTGTAGTAGCGGGCCGTTGTTAACTTCAATGCAGCCTCGTTATTGAGCGGCAATATGGTTTGCACCGAGCCTTTACCAAAGGTGCGGGTTCCCAGAATGATGGCACGTTTGTGGTCCTGCAAAGCACCCGCCACAATTTCAGAGGCTGATGCAGAACCGCCATTAACCAAAACCACCAGCGGTGCACCGTCAAGCTGCCGTACTGGTGTAGCCTCGAATTTCATTTCCGAGTCTGCAATGCGGCCCTGCGTGTACACGATTAACCCACTGTCGAGGAATGCATCGCTGACATCGACCGCGGCATTTAACACGCCGCCCGGATTGTTTCGCAGATCGAGGACAAGACCGTCGAGTTTGCCGTTATTTTCTTTTTTCAGCTCATCGATAGCA
>JAUWLO010000254.1 GCA_030613605.1 Gammaproteobacteria bacterium
TCGACAATCCACTGGTACTCAGTGCTGCCATCTTTGGCCGGGATTTCCCCGTTTTCCTCAGCGAGAATGCCGTGGTTTGGGAATGACTCCTGTAATACAGCGATAATGCTTTCCTCGGCCTGGCGGTCTACCTCAGTCACAAAGTCATTGGTGGCTTTTTCCGTGATGTCGAGGCGATCAACCTGATCCATGGCATTGGAAATAAGGTTGCCTGCGCGGCGTGCGGCGCGGATTGCGATATTAAGCGTGGGATGTATGGGCACTCGTATTTCTCTACTATTTGTTAGCTAACGGTTAGTCTGCAGGGGCGCGACTTTAGCAGAATAGGCCCCTTTTTACGACAAAGAGTACGATAAGGAAGGCGACAAAAGGACGTGGCCAGAAGTGAGCTCGGTATAGAGTCCTATTTCGTTGCGAAGGCTTGTCCTGTATGGTGTGCGCGATGTTAAACAAGCTACGTATTGTCTTGGTAGACACCTCACATCCGGGCAATATCGGAGCAGCAGCCCGGGCCATGAAAAACATGGGGCTGGAGCAACTTTATCTGGTCAATCCCAAACTGTTTCCCCATGCCGATGCCACTGCCCGCGCTTCAGGTGCCGATGACATATTGGCAAAGGCGGTGGTTTGCGAAACCCTGGATGAAGCGCTGGAGGGCTGCGGTCTGGTGGTAGGCGCCAGTGCCCGTTTGCGGCGGTTAAGCATTCCCCAGTGGAACCCGCGTGAGTGTGCTGAAAGAATAGGGGCAGAGAATAGCAGCAGTGAAACAGCCATCATCTTCGGGCGCGAACATGCTGGTCTAACCAACGAAGAACTCGGTCGATGCCACCAGCTTGTACACATTCCCTGTAATCCGGATTACAGTTCACTTAATCTGGCGGCGGCTGTGCAGGTATTGTGCTATGAATGTCGCATGGTTGCCGAGGCAGGATTTACAGAAATTGATAGCACTGAAAAGTGTGAACCGCCGGCTACTGCTGATGATATGACTCGGTTTTACGAGCATTTGCGCGAGACCCTGGTGGATATTGGATTTCTCGATGCGGACAATCCGCGTATCATGATGCAACGATTGCGCCGTCTCTTTAATCGGGCGCGACCCAATGAAGTCGAAATGAACATATTGCGTGGAATATTAACGGCAGCCCAAAATCCTAGAAACAGACCGAGAAAGTGAGACCCGGAAACAGAAAATGAGCCCAGGAACAGGACAACATGTTTAAGCAGATTCGAGAAGATATTCGTTGCGTGTTTGAGCGCGATCCGGCGGCACGTAACTCCTTTGAGGTGCTGACCACGTACCCGGGTTTGCATGCGTTGTTGTTTCACCGTTTGGCTCATGCCATATGGAAGTTGGGTTTACGCTGGATAGCGCGTGTTATCTCTGCACTTAGTCGTTGGCTCACAGGCATTGAAATTCATCCGGGCGTGACAATCGGCCGGCGGTTTTTTATTGATCATGGCATGGGCGTGGTAATTGGTGAGACCGCAGAAATTGGCGACGATTGCACGCTTTACCATGGAGTAACCCTGGGAGGCACCAGCTGGAAGAAGGGCAAACGACATCCAACATTACAAAATAATGTGGTGGTGGGGGCCGGTGCCAAGGTGTTGGGCCCCATCGTGCTGGGTGAAGGGGCCCGCATTGGATCGAATTCTGTGGTGGTGAAAGATGTGCCTGATGGTGCAACCGTCGTGGGTGTGCCTGGGCGGATTGTCGGTGCTGACCGTCCTGTCGCAGATAAGCAGCGCCATGCTACCGCTAAAAAAATGGGTTTTGATGCCTACGGTGCCACCAGTGATGCTCCTGATCCGGTGGCCAATGCCATTAACAGTATTCTTGATCACGTGCATAAAATGGATGCCAAAATGGATGCCATGTGCCAGTCGGTCAAACGACTGGATGCCGAATTCAGTGATATTCAGGTGCCAGAGCTGGAAGATTGTGGCATAGATGCAGGCGATAAAGGCGGTTCCACTGTTGAGTTTGACAGTGCTGAGCCTGGCGATTCAGCCGACAAAAAATAAGCCCGTTGGATGTTTTATCCCTAGTGTTTATCAGGGATAGGAATTATACTTGACTACAGTGGTCGGATATTTATAATAGCCGAGATAAATACTTGGTTATTACTGATGTTGGATCGAAAAGCAGGGTAAATAGTACTCTCAATTTATTAATTCCCATGTTTTTAGTATGATATATTAAGATGTATACTGAAAACATGTATTGGACTGGAATAGAGGTGAAATTATGAGATTAACAACCAAAGGTCGTTATGCCGTGACAGCCATGCTTGATTTGGCGCTGCATGCGAAAGAAAAGCCAATCACACTGGCGGATATCTCACAGAGACAGGGTATTTCCCTGTCTTATTTAGAGCAGCTGTTTTCGCGCATGCGTAAACAGGGGCTGGTTGCCAGTGCTCGTGGCCCGGGTGGCGGCTATCGCCTAAGCCGGGATGCCAATGACATTAATATCGCACAGGTGATCACAGCAGTGGATGAAAAAGTTTCGGTGACTCGTTGCGAGGGTCGGGGTGATTGCCATAATGGCGGACCATGCCTGACACACGAACTTTGGTGCAATCTGAGCGACCAGATTTATGATTTCCTGAATGGCATATCGCTGGGTAATCTGGTGGAAGAGCAGCATGTAAAAGATGTTGCAGCGCGTCAGCAGATCGAACAGGAACAACTGGCAAGTGAACAACAGGCCGCTACCGCTTAAACGGGGCATCTGTGTAGAATCACTGTTGAGCCATGAACAGAGCAAGTAACCATGTCGGGCAGTTCTGAAAACAGAAGTCTGGATGAAGTTTATTTGGACGGCGTTTATCTAGATCACAACGCAACCACACCCATCGATGAAAGGGTGCTGGAGGCGATGCTGCCTTACCTCAAAGGGCGTTTCGCGAATGCTTCCAGTGGTTACCGTTTAGGTCGGGAAGTTCGTGCGGCAATAGATGTTGCCAGGGAGCAGGTAGCTGCATTGGTTAATGCTCACCCTTCGCAAGTTGTGTTTACCA
>JAUWLO010000084.1 GCA_030613605.1 Gammaproteobacteria bacterium
ATGGGTAGAGGCCGTCGCTTTCGCCTGGCTGGCAAGAGAAACTCTCGCCAATCGGCCTGGCAACGTTCCCGGCGTTACTGGCGCCAGCCACCCGGTGGTACTGGGCGGAATCTATCCTGCACCCTAACGTTTAATATCCCAACGCTGATCAAGAGGTTTGTAGTCTCTGGGTGGGTGGCCATTGTAGACCTGGGTGGGTCGGAAAATTCGGTTATCAGATAGCTGCTCACGCCAATGGGCTAACCAACCCGCAGAACGGGAAATAGCAAAAATCGTCGTAAACTGATCAGGTGGAATTCCCATTTCGTTGTAAAGAATACCAGAGTAAAAGTCCACGTTAGCGTATACGCCCTTGTGAGCCAGACGATCCTCGGCAACCTTTTCCACTTCCAGAGCAATTTCCATCAGCGGGTTTACTTCACCGCCGCGAGCTTCCAGCAACTCTGACACAAGCCCCTGCAAGATAGTGGCTCGCGGATCCTTGGTTTTATACTCGCGGTGGCCGAAACCCCAGATTACCTGCTTGTTGGCCAGCCTCTCATCTATATAGGCCTCTGCTTTATCAGGCGAACCAATCTCCTGCAGCATTTCCAGTACACGCTGATTTGCGCCACCATGCAAAGGCCCGGACAGGGTTCCGACAGCCGCCGCAATCACACTGTAGGGGCTTGTCAGTGTTGATCCAGTTACCACTGCTGAAAACGTTGATGCATTGATGGTGTGCTCTGCATGCAGGATCAGACACACATCCATTATTTTTGCCAACAAAGGATCTGCTTCCTCACGATTAAGCATATAAAGAAAGTTTTCAGCATGACTAAGATCTGTACGCGGTACCGGAGGCTCATACCCATTACGCAAGTGCTGCCACATGGCAACGATGGAGCTCATCCGCGCAATAATTTTCACCGTCATGTTATGGATGTAATTCAGGTCTTCACAGATGTCTTTGCCACCGGACAGGCATTCAGTACCAGGATAAAACATCGCCAGACTGGAAACTGCCGTCTGCAGCATATCCATGGGGTGCCCCACCGAAGGCAGGGTCTTCATTAATTCATTTATGTGGTATTTGATCTGACGGTTGTCCCGCAGCTGGGCATCAAACTCCGCCAGCGCGGCGGACGTCGGTAATTCACCGTCCAGCAACAACAGCGTGGTTTCCTCGAAGCTGCTGTGTTTGGCCAACTGCTCAATGGGATAACCACGGTAATAGAGAACTCCCTTCTCACCGTCGATATCTGAGATATTGGATTTAGTGGCCGGTACTCCCGCAAGGCCTGGCAGGTATTCACTCATGGAGAATCTCCGCGATTCTTTTCTTTCTTTAAATTGATGAAAGTAATTATTAGTTAAAAGCTTGAATCCGCTAAGGATAACAAAGAACGGGCAACAAATTCGCCTCTCATTCCCTTCATGGACAGGTGGAAGCCTGAGTTGTTACAGAGAGAAACGGCTCAGCGGCAGGAAATATGAAGGTGGGAGACAGAATCTAGATGGAAAATGAAGATCCACAACCACAGGTGGTGGTGGCATTGGGGTTGGAAATAACAAACTGAGCCCCGGCAAGGCCTTCCTTGTAATCAAGCTCGGCACCCACCAGATACTGATAACTCATCGGATCGACCAGAAAGGTAACACCGTCTTTCTCAATGGCAGTATCGCCATCATTGATATTCTCGTCAAAAGTGAAGCCATACTGAAAACCGGAACAACCACCACCCGTCACAAACACACGCAATTTCAGCGCAGCATTGTTCTCTTCCTCAATCAGCGCCTTTACCTTATCAGCGGCATTTTGGGTCACGGTCAACAAATCAGGCGTTTCTTCCATATTTTGGGCGGTGGTATCAGTGGGCATATCGCGATTCTCTTCCAGGGTATTCTGACGTTAACTAAATATAGCTTTCCCGGATCAATATTAGCAAGTCCTAAAGTGTCCCATTTCCTAGTATTTTTGTCAAGAATTGCTGCTATCAACAACCCCGCCCGACACCCTTCCTGTAACAAGAGTCGCCGCTGGCTCCGGTTTTTTGGTTTCTACTGGTTTGTCTTTCTGATGCACCAGATTGCCGTTAACCTCGGCACCCATGGCCATTTCAATAAGATTGTAATAGACGTTGCCGTTGACCCGTGCCGCAGGAGCCAGCTCTATATGCTCAGAAGCATAAACATCGCCTTCCACGGAACCATTGAGCACTAAATTATGGACTCGCACCTCACCCTCAATGCGACCTCCTTCACTCATGGTCAGCATAGAGTGCTCGCCCTTGGCAATAACATTGCCTTTCACCACACCATCGATATGCAGCCCATCCTTAAAATGCACGTCACCACGCAGCTCGGTACCACTGCCAATGAGGGTATCAATTTGCGAATTACGCTTGTTCTTATTACTACTTTTCTTGCTACGTGAAAACATGAGATGTTAACTCCTTAAATAATATCCACGGGGATCTCGATAACTCTTAACAACAACGGCTCACCGGCTTTTTACCTGAGACCCACAGATACAATTTCAGGCCGTAAAATGGTTGCTGTTCAACTAACAATATCCGGCCAATCAAAGGTTTTCTTGAGCCGGGTCAGGCCTTTTCCGCTGGGAACCACGTCAACGACAACCCGTGAGGGTAAAAAACCCTCCGGCAGCACGATTTCCCCTTCGATATTCTGGAAGTACTTAAATCGTAGTTTAAGTTTATCCAGGGCGCCACCAGTAACCTTGTATAGAGTGAGTTCCACCTGGGCACCATCCTGAACACCCTCAAAGGCCACCCGCGCATACCCCTTAATTAGACGGGTATTGCTCTTCATTTGGGTCATAACCAGCTTAAAACGATAAGCTCGATCCTCGCCAATACGGGATACCCGAAAATCCGCAATATTCAGACCGCTAGCGGTTTCCGTTGGCGACACAATACCCCGGTAAAAGGCCACTTCTTCCTTAAGTTCCAGCATTTCATCCTGAGCCTGTTTAAGAGACCGTTCGACGCCACCGTAACCTTTCTTGTCGATCTGGCCGGCACGCTCAAGCACAGCAACGCGTTCACGTTGCCTTTTAATGCCCGCACGCGCTAGCGTCAGCTCACCCCTCAAGGCGTCGCGTTCAGCCAGCACATTATCGTAATCAAATCCGGCGCGAGAATGTCCATACTGAAACACCCACCAGGCAACTAAAACGAGACCCAAAACAGCTACCGCAATTTTAGCGCGATGCTTCCATGGATGATGTGACTTGATAATCAGTTTTGAGGACATTTTATGTCTGTAATTTTTTGTTACTTTAACTTAGTAGCACTATGGCACTAGTGCAATATTGGTCAAGCCTGTCGTTTCCGGCAGATCAAACATGATGTTCATGTTCTGCACTGCCTGGCCAGCGGCCCCCTTCACCAGGTTATCAATCACCGAGAGAATCACCACGGTATCGCCACCCTGCGGCCGATGAATAGCGATACGACAGGTATTGGCACCCTTTACGCTACGGGTTTCCGGATGAGATCCCGCAGGCAACACATCCACAAACGGCTCATTTTCATAAGATTGCTCATATAACGTCTGCAGTTCAGCATCAGTTCCTGTATTGCTCGAAATAAGCGTTGCATACAGTGTTGCATGAATACCCCGCAGCATAGGCGTCAAATGCGGTACAAACGTCAGCCCCACATCCTTGCCTGCGGCGCCTGTAGCAAGAGTCAAACCCTGCCGTATCTCCGGCCAGTGCCGATGACCCGGCACTCCGTAGGCCTTGAAACTTTCACTGGTTTCACACAACAACGTTGCCACGCTGGCCTGCCGGCCGGCACCGCTAACACCGGATTTACAATCCGCAATCAGCCGCGAGGTATCCACCAGGCCTTTATTGATCAATGGCAACAAACCTAACTGCACCGCCGTAGGATAACAACCGGGATTAGCCCCCAACCGTGCTTTGGCAATGGCATCGCGATTCACTTCTGGCAAACCGTAAACAGCCTCTGCCAACAAGTCCGTGCACCCATGTGGCATTCCATACCATTCTGCCCACACTTCGGGATCTTTTAATCTAAAATCAGCAGCAAGGTCGATAACTTTTACACCTGCGGCCAACAACTCCGGTACCGATTGCATCGCCACACCATTAGGGGTGGCGAAAAAAACCAGGTCACAGGCGTTTAAGGTTTTTGGGTCTGGCGCAGCAAACTCCAGATCAACGTGTCCACGCAGATTGGGGAACAGTTCATCAACCCGAGTGCCAGCCTCGGAGCGTGAGGTAATCACCGATAATTCCACTTCAGGATGCGAGGCTAACAGACGCAGTAACTCCACGCCCGTGTATCCCGTTCCGCCCACTATGCCGACTTTCACCATGTTCAAACTGCTCCGTAAATCACTGAACAGCTAATGGTAAGGGCTTGAGGCTCAAAGCGGAAGGGTAGAAAAACTTTTATTTGTGCTCCACAGCACTTAAAGCCCCGAGGGTATAAGAACAGTCGCTCCGCACATCCATGTGCTCTCACGACACTTGTACATCCTATACATCGTCCAGTTCAAAAAAAAGCCCCGATCCAAAGATCGGGGCTTTAGTTTCAGGCCATCCTGGCCTTACTTAATATTTCCAGTTCTAAGCAACGCTTAGAAAATGTGGCGTAACTGAATTCCATAACGTTTGCCAACTGTGTGCAGGTTGTTATTTGGATTACCACCTGCAGCCGGAGAAGGACATTCGCCAGAATTAAAATCACGATCCATGACATTCATCGTCAAACGTGTTTTACGGTTGATATGATACTGAGCACCCAACGTTATAGTCTTGAAGGTAAACTCAAAGGCACATGGTCCCGCAAGCTTCTTAGCATCTGTCAAACGATTGTAAACATCATAACGAGCATCAACTTCCCACTTGGTTTTTGGAATTTGATAACCGCCTTCAATGTACCAGCCATCTGATTCACCTTCACGACCATCAGCAAGTAAAGGACGTGCTTCGCCTGGGGCCGCAATGGCGCCGGGTGCAGTAATTGTGAAAGTTGGATTATCCGGTCCCAGGAAAATCATACCTTCACCCTTGAGATATTCTGCTGTGAACCGTATTCCTTTGCGGTTGTACTTTACACCCAGACCAGAACGAGTACGGTCGTACTCCGTTTCACCAGCTGGTTCAGGATCAGCGCCCGCACCGGCAGGGAATGGCACAGCAGGGTTCTGCAACGTGCGTTTACCCGCCTGATGCCAGGCGAACATCTTCAGACCCTGACGAAAAGGTCCCTTGCCTGCGAATACCTTTTCAGAAGACCAGTAAAAGTAACGATCCAGATTTTCATCATTGTCATTGAAGTTCACGCCATTACCATTACCAATCATGAAGGCATAGGTGTGTTCCCAGTCTTTCTGCTTGAACATATCAAACACCTGGAGGCCGACATCACGAAAGGCTCCAACAGGCTGATCAAACCGATTAAATCGGCTTTCACTATTACCATCTGTATAAGCAAAACCAACTTCATTATTCCGGTTTTCGGTATATACCTTGTTAGGATAACGTTCCAGCATCAACTGGTTGGCCACCTGGGTGAACTCAATATAATCAAACACATGAATGGCCTGATAACCTTCTTCAAAGGTTGGCACCTTGAAAGCACCCATCCGAATGCGCGCACCCTTAATTTGATTCAGGGTAATACTGGCATCCGTCATTTTCACTGAGCTGCCGCCACCATGGGTAATGCCGTTGTTGGCGTATTCCGCCAGGATAAAGTAGTTAACCTTACCGTCTAATGGCATACCCTGACCACGAGCACCGATACGGGCACGAAAGGCACTAAAACCTTTCTGTGACTCTAAATCAGGCTGAAGCAGTTTAGGGGGAACATATTCATAGTTGTTGCCAGGGGTTCCCACATACTTGTTTTTATCACTATCGTCTATCTTGTAGTTGGTTTCGATGAATCCCCACATCTTCATCCGACCTGCGGCTGAAGTGGGCTCAGTCCCCTGTAACATGGTCCAGTTTGCTGCCTCGACCTGCATGGTTGCAGCCATTCCGCCTGCACATGCCATGGCCAGGGCAACCTTTTTCATTGCCATCTTCATTAAAACTCCTCCCTAGGATTTTTATTATATTTCTATATTATTTTTTAGTTACGTGCTTTTTTTACATTAAGCGCTGCTTATTTTTCAACGCCTTTTTCTGGTTCTGCTTTACTATCCTGTTCAGCCTATGGCTTAACCGATTATGGTTTAACCCTTATGGCTTAACTAATGTGTAACCGTCTTCTGTCACCAGCTTGACGATACGCACAACACCAGGACCTTGAGACGTGGCATTTTTGTTCAGCGCAGGTTTGTGTCCCAACTTTTTAGCCATATTATTTACAGTGTTTGAACAAGCGTAAAACTGCACGCCGCTTGAAGCCAGACCCTGGATGCGGCCACTATTTGCATTGTCTTCAAACAACAGACGAAGACCTGGACCAAAAGCAACAATCTCAACGGCAACATTATCAACACCGTATTCTTTAATGATGTTGTTAGCGACGTTTAAGACGAGGGTTTGTTTAAAAGGATTGGGATCAGAAATCTGCAGAACAATTTTCTTTGAGGCGAAAGGTTTGTCTGCCGCAACTGCAAACTGCATTCCCCCTGCGATCAGAGCAAGCGCTACGAGCATTGCTGACCATTTGGTTGTGTACTTAAGCATTACATTTCTCCTGGTTAAATATTAATCGCACCTTCTCACTTCCCCTCTATTCCATAAAAAAAGAAGAAGTAGAGAATAATGAACAACTTATATACTAATATGTTCATTAGTGCCGGAAAACCGACCACCGAACTATCTTATGGGGTCGGAGTCATGTCAACCCTTTATCCCAGGAACCGCGATTAATTGCGGCGCATAGCACAAACTCTTATTTCGTATAGCTATATGAAAATACTCGACAGACCTACGGGTATGTCTGTGCATTTTCATTACGCTATCCGAATCAATATGACGTGCATGGATGCACTAATGCAGCGGTTGCAGGATGCAAATGAGCCGCCTTGCGCTCGGCAACTGCTCCTGCGTTGCTCTACCTCCTACATCCATGCAGTCGTCTGCATCCACAGTAATCACGGTTCCTGGGATTATCCGTCAATTGGATGAAAGGCCTTGTCTATGTAGTCGATAATGCTGTCGATTTGTTTCAAATTAAATACAGATTTCCAGGCTGGCATGGTGGTACCGGGCAAGCCTTCACGAATCACCTTTCGTAGCCGATCCCGGGTCATTGAGCCCATATTGGCGGAATCGGTGAGATTACGAGGGTGGGGTTCAAGAAAGCTGCCAATCCAGTTTTTGCCGGTGCCATCGGCTGCATGGCAAAAGGCGCAATTGGCCTGAAACAACTGTTCGCCTTCTCGGATCTGAGCGGTGACCCGTTCCAGTACTGGCGCCCTGTCATGGCGCGCATAGGGCGAAGCACCGGACTCGCTATCAATATTCTCAGTCCCCCCACTCCTGCTATGTGCCTCTTTTTTACGAGCCTCTTTCTTGTGAGAGTACTGATTGCGAGGGAACGAAACCGCCCTGGTATCCCAGATGGCGCCTTCTTCGTTTACGCGGGCACGATCATGGCAGGTGATGCAGCTTTGCATGAATATACGTTTACCGATTTGCTCTGCCGGGCTTAGCTCGTGGTCCAGGGTGTCGATGGCGATTGCTCCCAGCGCAAAAGGAAAGGCCGGGGCGTATTGCTCATGGTTTGGCCAGCCATTTTCGACGGTATGATAACGGGTGTTCGTCGCCTTATTCTGCATGAACTCCCGCCGTACAAAATCCACCACCAGCTCAATGTCTTCTTCACTTATCGTATTGGCAAACCCCTGCATGGCAGTACCACTACGGCCGTTGGTGACGGTCTCTATCATGCTCTGCCGGCTGATGGAATCGGGCCCAGTGCCAACACTAGTGCCAACATTAGCCTCGATAAAACTACGCGGGGGTGGGGTCAGAAAGCTCGCTGCCAGGGTTTTGGCATCGCCAGAATAACCGTGGCAGAAATAACAGCGAAAATTGTATACGGCTCGGCCCCTTTCATGTGGTGAGTCATGAAGGGAATCTTGGCGTGATTTTTTTTCGCCATTTTCAGCGGCCTCACTGCTGGCTGCGATGGCTTCTTTATCAGCTAACTGGCTTTTTTTTTGCCTGTCTTGTCAGGCGCAGCTGCGCCCTTACCCTGGATGAAGGCCTGAAACACAAACTCGGTGAGGTTGGCAATTTCCTGTTCGGTTAATACCTTGCCCCAGGCTGGCATCACCGTGCCAACGCGACCTTTGGTAATGCTGTCATACACACGCGGGCGGTTAAGAATCTGACGCGAGGGGTCGCGGGTAACATCACGGGGGCGGGGCCGTTTAAAATAGGCCCGAGGACCATCGCCTTCACCTTTTACCCCGTGGCAGGTAAAACAGTTTTTCATGTAAAACTCGCGACCCCACTTCATGTCCCCTTTGAGCTTATTGGGGATGGCCTCAGTCATATCAACATTGATGACATGT
>JAUWLO010000108.1 GCA_030613605.1 Gammaproteobacteria bacterium
GCACGAGATACTGCGAACCTTGCATTGAGCGAGGCTCGGGAAGCCAAAGCCATCGCTGAAACTGCACTGAGTGAGGCCAGGGCTGCCAGCGAAAAAGCTGATCGCATGTATCAAAAAGCGGTAAGCAAATAGACCGGCCAGGTTAGATTTCGTGTGGGCTGAACTGCCCACGCTTGTCTAGTGTGTTGCGGAGGAAACCGAAACCGCTGCTGTCTTTGTCGAAGTGCTTTTTTTCTGAACGGTTGATTGCTGAACAGCTGTACGCTGACCATCTGTTTTCTGAAAAAGGGGAATTGGCACACCTGTATGTTGCCTTGCCAGGCTTACGATATGCTCCCATACCTCGGGGGACATTTTATCTGCACCGGAACGCACTACTCCCGAGATTACAGGTGTCAAATTTATGCCGTTTTTGTTCTTTACAACGGGTTCGTGTGCTTCCATAAAGAGAACTTCGTTTTCATAACCAAACTTATAGGGTTGCTCCACAATGTGTACCGGTGTCCCTTTCGGCACCTTTGTAATCAATGAACGAATATCCTCAGGATACAAACGTAAACAACCATGGCTGACGCGCATACCAATGCTGAATGGCCTATTGGTGCCATGAATCAGCAGGCCATCGGCATTGAGTTGCATGGCAAAATCTCCCAGGGGATTGTCAGGGCCTGGAGGGATTAACCTGCGGCTCTTAATGCCATTTGCCAGCGATTCCTGGTAAACGGATATTGGCATGGTCCAGCTTGGTTTCTCTATTTTCATGACGATGTGGTAATCACCTACCGGTGTTGCCCAGCCCTGGCGCCCAATACCAATGGGGTGGGTAATAACCTTCCTCGCTCCCCCCTTTTTTGGCTCTGGAAAGTAATACAGTCGCATTTCAGCCAGGTTCACCACAATGCCTTCCCTGGGCCCTTGCGGAATAATAAAGCGTGTTGGCAACACAATACGGGCACCCTGCTCTGGTAACCACGGATCAATGCCGGGATTAGCAGCCGTTATTTCATTGAATCCCAGGTCATATTTTCTGGCAATGTCCAGCAGAGTGTCTTGTGCCCTGGCCTCAATATACTGAATCTTTCCCACAAGATTATTGCCTGCGTCTGGTAATGGATAACTTCCAGCTTGCACAGGAAAATGCACAAGTAACAGCCCCCCGACTATCAATAACTTAAAACATAAGCGAATTGATTGGTTAAGGGCGCCATTTTGCCGTCGTTTTCTGGTTTTCGTAACTTGTAATAATCTCACTAACATTGTTTTATATTCTTTCAACAGATCCAAAGCCAAAAAACTGTCCGAAAATGGTGTTAACTTCTATGATTAATAATAGAGTGTAATGAAACAAATGGTATTTAAGGTCATATACTAATGCTATGAATGATTCATCTCCTCCCCAATCGGGGCCAGGGCCAGAAAAAGAACCAGGACCCGAACCCCAGCCGCAGATACCGCCACCAGTGTGGATGCCCTATGTTATTGCTGCCGTAATCTTTTCCATACTTTACATGTTTTTTATCCAGGCTCCTGTTAAAGAGCCACGGTATGAAATTCCCTACACTCAATTTAAGATGCTGCTCAAGCAGCAACGGATAAAATCCATAGTCCTGAAAGGCGAGATTGCCGACGGAAGCCTGCACGATCCGGAACCCATTGGCCCTGAAAATACCACGGGTGTGCATTTTCGTACCCGCATTCCCAGCTTTGGTGACGAATCCCTGCTGCCCGAACTGGAGGCCCAGGGCGTCGAGGTAAGTGTCGGCCCAGAGGCCGAAGGAAATATTTTCGTCACTTTTTTATTAGCCCTGTTACCCTGGCTGTTATTTTTCCTGGTGTTTATGTGGATTATGCGCCGGGCATCCCGCAACCTCGGCGGTGGCCTGGGCGGTCCTAATGAGCTCAAACGCTTTTTAGAGGCTACACCGGGTAAAACCGCCGAAATACCCGAGGTCAACTTTAGCGATGTTGCCGGTCAGGAAAATGCCAAACGGGAGGTCACCGAACTGGTGGAATTCCTCAAGCACCCGGAAAAATTCCATGAATTGGGTGCCGAAATCCCTCGCGGTGTGTTGTTGATGGGGCCGCCGGGCACGGGAAAAACCCTCATGGCCAGGGCATTGGCCGGTGAAGCCGGAGTGCCCTTCTATTCCATCTCCGCCTCAGAATTTATCGAAGTATTCGTCGGTGTGGGCGCGGCTCGCGTGCGCCACTTGTTCGAGGCTGCCAAGAAAAATGCGCCCAGTATTATATTTATTGACGAACTGGACAGTATTGGCCGCACCCGGGGCACCGGGCTGGGCGGCGGCCATGATGAACGGGAACAAACCCTGAATCAGATTTTGGCGGAGATGGACGGTTTCAGCCCCCACGAAAACGTGCTGGTTCTGGCGGCCACCAATCGCCCCGATGTGCTGGACTCCGCCCTGCTACGCCCGGGTCGATTCGACCGCCATGTCACTCTGGATCTGCCAGATCTCAATGATCGCCAGGCCATTCTGGCCGTGCATGTGCGTAATATTCCACTGGCAGAAGATGTTGATCTCGGCAAGCTTGCTGCGGGTACTCCAGGCTTTTCCGGGGCGGACCTCAAGAACCTGATTAACGAGGCGGCCATCACTGCCGCACGTGACAATAATAAACAGGTTGCGATGACACATTTTGACCAGGCGCGCGACAAGGTGATGATGGGTACGGAACGCACCCTGGCGATTGAGCCCGAGGAAAAACATCGGCTGGCGGTGCATGAATCGGGGCATACATTAGTCGCCTACTTCCTGCCCCTTGCCGATCCTTTATATAAGGTCAGCATTATTCCGCGCGGCCGGGCCCTCGGTGTTACCCAACAATTACCGGAACACGAACGGCACACGCTGCCCGAAGATTATTTACACGACAGGCTCGCCGTCATTCTTGGCGGGCGTGCCGCGGAGAAAATATTGCTCGGCACAGTAAGTTCAGGTGCTGACGAGGATATCCATCAAGCCACCGCCACAGCGCGGGCGATGGTCTCCCGCTGGGGAATGTCAGATGAGGTCGGTCCCATTGACCTGCGCGAAAGTGAGGAGCACCCCTTTCTCGGCAAGGAAATCGCCCAGCCGCGGCATTACAGTGAACATTCTGCAGAAATCGTGGATCACGCTGTGCAAAAGATGCTGGTAGAAGCCGAAAAGCGTGCTACAGATACCATTGAACAACACAGGGTGGAGTTGGATCGTCTGGTCGATGCCCTGGAAAAACAGGAAACCCTGGCGCGCAAAGACATCGAACAATGTCTGGGGCCTGCCATTGCAAAAAAACAGCTTTCTTCAATACCTCATTAAGGGGTTACAAAGGAAGGGGTCGAGGCATTATGTTATTCGACGTTAACCTGACCCTGGCCTAACATTGATATGCAGGAGGATGGTATAGATGAACCGGTATGCTTACATGTCCATATTGATAGCCATAGTCGTTTTTATCGGCGTGTCACTGGCCAACATGCAGGTTGATAATCCGAGTCCAGATAATAACACCTTACCATCCGACAAAGCGTCAGAAATAATCCATACCCCTGTTGTTACGGAAAGCGTTACAGACCGCGGTCAACTTCTCTATGAAAACCATTGCACGGCCTGCCATGAAAAAAGTGTACATAGCCGTAAACATTACAAAGCCAATTCAATTAACGATATCCACCAATGGGTGATACGCTGGTCAAACAACCTCGAACTTGGTTGGGTAAAACATGATGTCGATGTGGTCACTGATTTTTTAAATCGACGCTATTACCATTTCACTATTGAAAAATAACCCACCGATTTATTTGATGCTCTTTTTGTTGGTAAAAAAACATCATGTCCAGCACCCTCAAAAAAATCACTACCCACGTGCACACCCTGGCCGGAGATATTGGTGAACGTAATGTTTTTCATCCTCGCGCCCTGGCTGCGGCGGCCAGCTACATACAGGAAGAATGGGAACAACAGGGTTATGAAGTCAAACCCCAGCACTATCGCGCAAAGGGAATTGATTGCGTCAACCTGGAAGTGACGCGGGCAGGTTCCGATAGTTCGGAGCCAATGATTTTAATCGGCGCGCACTACGACTCCGTTAAGGGTAGCCCCGGCGCCAACGATAACGGCAGCGGTGTGGCTGCCCTGTTGGAGCTGTCACGCCTGTTTACCACCGTCACTCCTCAAACCACCGTACGCTTTGTCGCCTTCGTTAATGAAGAACCGCCGTTCTTTTACTGGCAAAAGATGGGCAGCATGGTCTACGCCAAAGCGGCGCGCCATCGTGGTGACAAAATTCGCTGTATGGTTTCACTGGAAACGATTGGTTATTTCCCCAACTCCCCCCATAGCCAGGCCTACCCGCCCCTGCTCAAGTGGTTCTATCCCGACCGTGGAAATTTCGTTGCCTTCGTCGCCAATTTTCGTTCACGGAAAATTATGCATCAGGCCGCCCATCACTTTCGACAATGTACAGATTTTCCCCTGCAATACATCGCCACTGTCCCGTGGCTACCCGGCGTTAGTTGGAGTGACCACCTGGCGTTCTGGCGTCATGGCTATCGCGCCTTCATGGTCACCGATACCGCCTTCTATCGTTACCCCTATTATCACAGCGCTGACGATACGGCAGACAAAATACACTACCCGCCTTTCGCAAGGCTGACCGAAGATCTGTTCTGCACCTTCGCCAGTATGGCAAAAACTTCTTAAGTCGTACTGTTTCCCTATTGGATTGTAAAAAGTATTATCGGCGTGTTTTGACGTTGCCAATCAACGTCAAATTTCACTGCTATACTTTATTCACGAAATAGAATATTCGATTGTTAACACGGGGAGAGGAAAATGCCTGACATCAATCAGTTGGCCGAGCGTCATATCAGAGAACACGAAGCCCACCTAAAACACATCGATGAACTCATGGAACAAGCCTACAAGGCGGAGCAGGCTGCGGCAGATTCAGCGGAAGTTAGTGCGGAATTGGCTGATCTGAAACAGGAGCGCGGCAAACTCGCCAATCAACTCGACGAGCTGAGGCAAAAATCTGCCGAAGAGTGGGCACAAAAAGGCGGCCCAATGATCATCTGGGACATCGTCGCCGGTCGGCTGGAAAAACTGGTGGAACGCATAAAACATTAGCTCATAGGCAGAAAGCTTCTGGGATTTCCACAATCAGACATCAAGCAGATTTTCCCAGATTAAAATTCCCCATCGCCAGTGATGCCTGAGTAAGGTGCCGCGTAATTCTGGCAACATGTTTAGTAACACGCCTAAGCCAGCGAATTGCCTCTAGCCGGTTAGTGCCTTCTGACACAGTAATTTCACCGTTACCAATCGCAGTCATCACCGTTGCGCGGTAAGGTGTCTCAGTTTGTTGTAATACATCGGCTGTTTTTTGTGCAAGCCTTGATGCCGCAGACCAACGGTTTTCTTGCATATCACTAATAATGGTATGTATTGAATCAGCAATTAACTGGCATTCATCCTTCAATTCAGCAGTGTGTCTGGCAGTAAAAGCACGATCCCCCTCTTCCTCGCATCGCTCATGTAAACGTTGCATATGATCCAGTGCATGAATAAGTGAAACCAGACTATTCCATTCAGCTCCTTTCCCTGTTTTCAGATGGATGTTATCGAGGTAATCGCTGGTTTCATCCAACATTGATTGCATGCGGGGTAGATTTGTTTTCTGACCACGATCGTCACCAATGATTGCGCTGACATAATTAAGTAAGGCCACGAATTCATCGTGGACGGTTGAATACACTGCGGCCAGCGCCAGTTTTGGTTGCTCCAACAGAGTTTTATCAAGTCGATGTGTAAAAATGGGTTCTCGCTCAGGAATCATTCGCATAATCATTCGGGCAAAGGCCTGAGTTACAGGTAATACCACTATTACGCCAATCACATTAAATGCGGTATGGAAAGCCACCAGGGCGATTTCGGCATTCTCAAGTAAAAGTCCTGGGGAAATGAATTCCCACAGCAGTACATACGGCGTGATGAGGATAAAGGCACCAGTACCGGTAAGCAGATTGTAAATAACATGTGAAAGACCGGTGCGGCGTGCACCCACGCTGCCACCAATCGTGGCAATGGCCGCCGTTACTGTGGTGCCAATATTCATGCCCACTACCAGTGCAGCTGCCTGCTCAAAACCGATTAACCCGGTAAAAAGAGCAGTCAGGGTCGTAGCGATGCCAGCACTGGATGACTGGGTAATCGCAGTAAATACAATGCCCGATGCCAATAAAAGGAGACGACCCGTTAAACTGTCTGCAGGCATATCATCGAAAAAGACGATATGTTGCAGCCCACCCATTCCTTCTTGCATCAAGGTAATGCCAACAAAGATTACCCCAAAACCCGCCATGGCAAAGCCGATATTTGCAAGCCTGTCTTTTGCAAACAAGCGCAGCAGCATGCCAATAAAAATGATTGGCATTACCAGAACACCTAGCTTTAGCTTGAAGCCCAGCAACGCAACCAGCCAGCCGGTGATGGTTGTACCGATATTGGCACCAAAGATAATACCAAGTGCCTCTGGAAAACCGATTAGACCTGCGCCCACAAAACCAACCGCTGCGACAGTTGTTGCACTGGATGATTGCAAGATGGCCGTACTAACCGCACCTGTCACTGCGCCAGTTAGTGGATTGCGAGTAAAACGTAACAGTGATGATCGCACCACATTACCTGCCAGTGCCTGTAATCCACTGGTCATCACCACCATGCCCAGCAGAAACATTCCAAGACCACCAACGACCTGGAAAACGATTTGAGTATTATCCATCATGGATTTAATTACCGCCGATTGTTGTCTCTATCCTGGATACCTGCTTTCAGTATACATCGACAGTTTCGATCTGCTAGCCGGTTAGCATCCACTACTTCAGGAAGTTGTGTTTGTGCCGGCGACTCCTGCGGTCAGCATAAAGCGCACGGCCTCTTCCATGCTCATGTCCAGGGGACGCACATTACTGCGTGGCATCAATACTGCGTAGCCGCCAATCATGTAGCTCATGGGGAAATAAACAAGGATGCTGCCTTCTTCACGA
>JAUWLO010000251.1 GCA_030613605.1 Gammaproteobacteria bacterium
TCGCTTACCCATCAGTTTTGAGCTGGAAGCTGATCGCATGGCAAGCCTTAACCTGAAGAGTGAGGATTTCGAAAAGGAAATTAAAGTCGTTATGGAAGAGCGCAGAATGCGAACTGACGACAAACCGCGTTCTCTTACGCATGAGCACTTTACTGCTACCGCGTTTGTTAATAGCCCTTACCATCATCCCATCATTGGCTGGATGGATGATCTGGAAAACATGAATGTGGATGATATGCGTGACTGGTACGCAAACTGGTACGCGCCTAATAACGCTACCCTGGTTGTGGCTGGTGATGTGGATCATAAGGCCGTGTTTGAGTTGGCAAAGAAACATTACGGTCCAGTGAAGCCGCGTGAAATTCCGAAAGTAAAACCACAGCGTGAATTCGAACAAAAAGGAATTCGTCGTATTATTGTGAAAGCGCCAGCGCAAGTGCCGTATTTTATTATGGGATACAAGGTGCCGGTGGTGAAAACTGCCGAGGTGGAGTGGGAACCTTACGCGATTGATATGTTGGCTGGCATTCTCGATGGGGGAGAAAGTGCTCGTTTTGCCAGAGAGCTGGTACGGGGCCAGGAAATCGCAACCGGCGTAGGTGCGGGATACGATATGCATTCCCGACTTGGCGACTTGTTATTGTTTGACGGTACGCCCGCTAAAGGTAAAACAGTCGAAGACCTGGAGAAGGCGATACGCAAACAACTGGATAAACTAAAAACTGAATTAGTCAATCAGGAAGAGCTTGATCGTATCAAGGCGCAGGTGGTGGCAGGAAAAGTTTATGAGAAAGATTCTATTTTTTACCAGGCCATGCAAATAGGCACACTGGAAACTGTAGGCCTGGATTGGCGGTTAATGGATGAGTACGTCGATCGTTTGAAATCGGTTACGCCAGAACAGGTACAGGCAGTAGCGAAAAAATACCTGGTTGATGATCATCTCACCGTTGCAGTGCTAGTACCGCAATCCAGTAATAAATCTTCACATGCTATAAAGGGAAGCCACAATGCACATTAATTCATTTGTAAAATTAGCTTCCTGCCTGGTTGCTGGTTTATTCAGCACTACATTACTTGCAAGTCCTGATATACAGCATTGGACGACAAAAAATGGTGCGCGAGTGTATTATGTTCATGCGCCTGAATTGCCCATGGTTGATATGCGCATTGTCTTCGATGCCGGCGCTGCTCGTGATGAGGCTGATCCCGGGCTCTCCATTCTTACAAACGGTTTATTAGCGGAAGGAGCTGGCGGTTTAACCGCAAATGAAATCGCTGAACGTTTTGAATCCATTGGTGCGCGCTTTGGTAATAGCGCTCACAGAGATATGGCAACATTAAGTTTGCGTACGTTGTCAGAGAAAAAGATATTTGATAGGGCGGTAGCAACACTGACCACTATACTGACAAGGCCAAACTTTCCAAAAGCAGCATTTGAACGTGAGCGCAGTCGTTTATTAACGACGCTTAAGCGCCACAAACAGTCGCCTGGTTCGCAAGCAGACGAGGCTTTTTTTGGTGCTGTTTATGAAGGGCATCCGTATCGTCTTATGTCCACAGGCACGGAAGCTGGCATAAACGGACTTAACCTGGGCAAGCTTAAATCGTTTTACGGAAAATATTACGTAGGGCGAAATGCGGTTTTAGCCATTGTAGGTGATCTCGATCGTAACGCTGCCGAGCAGTTGGCAGAAAATCTAGTAGGCCTGTTGCCGGCCGGTCAGCCTGCAGCTGATTTGCCAAAGGTGGCCGCATTGAAAGAGGGTAAAACGATTCGCATCGAGCACCCTTCAACACAAACACACATTCTTGTTGGCCAGCCGGGCATGAAGCGAGGCGATCCTGATTATTTTGCCTTGTACGTAGGCAATCATATGTTGGGTGGTAGTGGTTTGGTTGCTCGTTTATCCAATGAGATTCGCGAGAAGCGAGGACTTGCATACAGCAGTTACAGTTATTTTATGCCTATGCGAGAAAACGGCCCTTACACTATTGGTCTACAGACCAAAAATGAATCTGCCGAAGAAGCACTCGCAGTGCTTCAGGAAACCATCGGGCAATTTATTAAGGAAGGGCCTACCGCAGAAGAGCTTGATGCTTCCAAGAAAAATATTACCGGTGGCTTCCCGTTGCGTATTTCCAGTAATAAAAAAATCATTGATTACATCGGTATGATTGGTTTTTATGGATTGCCGCTGGATTATCTCGACACGTTCAATAGCAAGGTGCAGGCAGTGACTGTCGAGGATATTAAAAAGGCCTTTCAGAGCCGCATTCATATGGACAAAATGGTGACGGTGATGGTGGGCGGAAATGTTAATGTCGCCGCTGATGAAAAAAATAACACTGCTGTTAATAACAATAAAAAATAGAGACTTAACGTATGACTCAAATTCAGTTACTTATTCTTGATAAGCGCGTTGGTAAAGAGATCGAACTGCCGCATTACGCTACCGATGGTTCGGCTGGTATGGACTTGCGCGCCTGTATTGATGAGGCGCTGGAAATCAAACCGGGTGAAACCCATTTAATTCCCACCGGTATCGCCATTCACATCGGTGATCCAAAATTGGCCGCCGTATTATTGCCGCGCTCAGGTCTGGGTCACAAACACGGCATTGTGTTGGGTAATCTTACCGGTTTGATTGACTCGGATTATCAGGGGCAACTATTCGTTTCCTGCTGGAACCGCAGCGACAAGGCATTCACAATTAATCCGGGCGAACGCATTGCGCAGATGGTATTTGTGCCAGTGGTGCAGGCCAGCTTTGAGATTGTGGATAGCTTTGACGAAAGTGATCGTGGCGAGGGAGGGTTTGGTCACACCGGGCAGCATTAAATTACTCGGTAAAACCTGATACCCTGTACGGACGTTCCCTTAACAGAGTGCGTCCGTATTTTTTTGCACGGTATATTAGTACACAATCAATCACACATTACAGGATGTATGAATGAGCACTTCAGATTTAGCACCTAATCTCGATCCTACTATTTTTAAGGCCTACGACATTCGCGGCATTGTCGACAAACCGCTCACCGAAGAGGCTGTTTACTGGATTGGCCGGGCTATAGGCAGCGAGGCCGAAGCCCGTGGCGAGCAGCATATTTACGTGGCACGTGATGGTCGCC
>JAUWLO010000099.1 GCA_030613605.1 Gammaproteobacteria bacterium
CCACGACCACGGCTACCGGCCTTCCCTTTGCTATGATCGCGGCTTTTCGATTTTTGGGCAGATCGTCGGAAATCACCTGGCGCTGATTTTCGAGGCCCGCCGCCTTTCCCGCCACTGCGCGCTTTTTTAGCATCCAATCCAACACTGCGGCGAAGTTCGTTCACCATATCATCAGGAAGATCCTCCCAACGACCGGGTTTTTGCCCGCGCGGTAAAGACACAAGCCCAAAGCGCACACGCATTAGTCGACTCACTCTGACGCCCTGCGATTCCCACAAACGGCGCACTTCCCGATTGCGGCCCTCACGTAGGATAACGTGATACCAGCGATTCGCCCCATCTCCACCAACGACCTTTATCTCATCAAAATGTGCGGTGCCATCATCCAGCTCAACTCCGCTTTGCAATCGATTAAGCATGTCGCTATCCACATCACCCAATACACGTACCGCATATTCGCGGTCAATTTCGTGCGAGGGATGCATTAACCGATTGGCCAAATCACCATCAGTGGTAATCAGCAACAGACCGCTTGTATTAAGATCAAGACGGCCAATGGTTATCCAGCGACCGGAAGATAATTTGGGGAGATTTTTAAATATCGTTTCACGCCCATCAGGATCATGACGAGTGCAAATTTCACCTACGGGTTTGTGATAAAGCAACACGCGACTGCGGCGCTCTTTAAGAATGGCCTGAGAAACCGGCTTACCATCAACCTGGATACGATCTGTTTCACCAACACGGTCACCCAGCGTGGCGACAACTTTATTAACTTTGACACGGCCGGCTTCAATCCAGCCTTCCATCTCTCTGCGTGAACCAAAACCTGCTCGGGCTAATACCTTTTGCAGTTTTTCACCTGTTGGTTTTTCTATTGAATGGTCACTCACGCCGTGTCTGCGACAGGCGCTGCTTTTAATTCGGTTGCCTCTTCCACTGGCGGCAGGTCTTCCAACTCAGTTTCTAATTCAGAGCCCATACCTGAATCTGAATCCAGCTCACTTGCTTCTGTTGCTGACATTTCTTCCGCAGCATCGTTTGCTGCCAAATCAACACCTTCAGCCGTTTCCGTATTACCTTCATCTGCTTCTGAAGGATTCGATGCAGCACTGGCATCCGCGTCAGTTTCGGTACCAGGCTCCACCAAATCTAGTTCAGCATTGATGGAATCAATGTCACGAATTTCTGCCAGCGTAGGCAGCTCACTGAGATTTTTCAGGTTGAAATAATCCAGAAATTGACGGGTCGTAGCATACATAGCAGGTTTACCAGGCACATCACGATGTCCAACAACTTTAACCCAGTCACGTTCCAGCAATGTTTTCATTATATTGGTGCTAACACTCACGCCACGCACATCTTCTATTTCGCCACGGGTAATGGGTTGACGATAGGCAATAAGAGATAACGTCTCTAGCAAGGCACGCGAATAACGCGGTGGTTTTTCTTCCCACAATCTTCCCACCCACTGTGCATAATCCTGTTTTGCCTGATAACGAAATCCACTACTAACCTCTTTTAATTCCACACCACGATTATCACATTGCTCAGCCAGTAATTTTATTGCCCCTCGAATTTCATCACGCGAGGGTTGCTGCTCATCCAGAAACAGTGTGAGTAAGCGGTCTATAGACAATGGCTGACCTGCAGCCATTAGTGCCGCTTCAATAATGTTTTTGGTTTTTTCCGGACTCAGTGACATTACTACTTACCTTCCTGACTACAGTTGTTAACTATAGCTATTAAATACAGTTATTAAATACATTTGCTTACTACGATCAAGAATTTAACGAATTACTCATCATCATCCGTCAATACTTCCATCGGTGACACACGGGGTTTTACGTGAATAGGCTCATAGGGTTCGGTTTGAATAAGCTCAATCAACGATTCTTTAATGAGCTCCAGTATGGCCAAAAATGTTACCACCACGCCCAGGCGTCCTTCTTCTGGTGAAAACAACGCCGTAAATTCCGTAAACTTGTCACCTTTAATCTGGCTTAACACGTCCGACATGCGTTCACGCACAGACAGCGGCTCCATGGTGACCTGATGATGCGCATAATTTTCAACTCGAACCAGCACTTCTTTAAATGCGGTAAGCAGTTCTTTCATGTCCACCTGGGGTTCAGGTTTGACCAGTTTCAGATCAGGAGTTTTTGCTGAGGCCTGGAACGTTTCCCGATTCATGCGCGGCAAACTATCAATGTCTTCCGCTGCCTGTTTGAAACGTTCGTATTCCTGTAAACGCCTGACCAGTTCAGCGCGAGGATCGCCTTCTTCATCTTCTATTTCCCGCGAACGCGGCAATAACATACGCGATTTGATTTCGGCCAGCATGGCAGCCATCACCAGATAATCTGCCGCCAGCTCCAGATTCATCGACTTCATCATCTCGACGTATTCCATGTACTGCCGGGTAATTTCGGCAATAGGAATATTCAACACATCCAGATTCTGGCGTCGAATGAGGTAGAGCAACAAATCCAGCGGACCTTCGAAGGCCTCCAGAAATATCTCCAGTGCTTCCGGTGGTATGTAGAGATCTTTGGGCAGTGTGGTAACGGCCTCCCCCTGTACCATGGCGAAGGGCATTTCTTCCTGCTCTGGCCCTTTTTGCTCTTGATTCAATTCACTCATATTCTCACTACATTACAACAAATCAACAGGGAACTCAGTGCTTGTTTTCATAAAAAGACACCGATTTACTGACAAATCAGCCAACTTACTGGTTCAATTAATAATTACTTTTTCGGGTAGCCCTGCTTATCTGTAGCTCAGCCCCATCGCCTCGCGGACCTCTTCCAGGGTATCCCCCGCCACATCCCGCGCCGCCTCATTACCCTCAGCGATGATGCTGCGCACCAGCTTGGGATTTTCTTCAAATTCCTGCGCTCGCTCGCGGATTGGCGCCAGCTCCTTCAATATCGCGTCAATAACAGGCTGTTTACAGTCCAGACAACCAATACCCGCGGATTTACAGCCTTCCTGCACCCAGCTGCGAACATCATCATCGGAATAAACCTCATGAAGCTGCCAAACCGGGCATTTACCGGGGTCACCTGGATCGGTCAGCCGCACACGCGCCGGATCGGTTGGCATGGTTCGCAGCGCCTTTTCAATCACCTCGGGATCCTCTCGCAAAGGGATGGTATTGCCATAGGATTTGGACATTTTCTGGCCGTCTAAACCCGGCATTTTAGGCGATTCCGTCAACAAAGCCTGTGGTTCCGGCAGAATAATCTTGCCACCGCCTTCCAGGTAACCAAACAGGCGTTCGCGGTCCCCCAGGGTAATATTGGCCTGGCTTTCCAGTAATGCGCGAGCCGTTCCCAGCGCCTCGTGATCGCCCTGCTCCTGGTATTTCCGGCGCAGTTCTTTATACAATTTGGCATTTTTCTTGCCCATTTTTTTAGCGGAAATCTCGGCCTTTTGTTCGAAACCCTGCTCACGACCATAGAGGTGGTTGAAACGCCGCGCCACTTCGCGGGTGAGCTCTACGTGGGCAACCTGATCTTCACCCACTGGCACCTGACCGGCCTTATAGGCCAGAATATCGGCGCTTTGTAATAAGGGATAACCCAGAAAACCATAGGTCGCCAGATCTTTTTCTTTCAGGGCTTCCTGCTGGTCCTTGTAGGTGGGTACCCGCTCCAGCCAGGAGATGGGCGTCATCATGGACAGCAATAAATGCAGTTCGGCATGCTCGGGCACCTGAGACTGAATAAACAACTTGGCAGAGCCCGGGTTCACACCAACCGCCAACCAGTCAATCACCATGTCCCAGACGCTGTTGCCAATCACGGAGGGATCTTCGTAATGCGTGGTCAGCGCATGCCAGTCGGCCACGAAGAAAAAACACTCGTACTCATGCTGCAGGCGTACCCAGTTCTGTAGCACACCGTGATAGTGACCGAGATGTAACCGCCCCGTGGGACGCATGCCTGATAATACCCGCTGGTGCTGGCCTGGAACCAAATTCAAACTGTTCTCCCTCTAATTTTTTTTAGTTTATTCATCACTAACTCACACCCGCCAGGCTAAACATAAAACTCTCAAAATAATGCAGTGGCGGGCCCAGTATTTTTCCGAGCATACCTGTCACCATTAAACCCACCATAATCATCAGGCCGTAAGGCTCGATGCGGCTCAATTTCCAGGCCCAGGGCCCTGGCAACAAGCCAGCCAACACACGTCCGCCGTCTAACGGAGGAACGGGTAACAAGTTAAGCAGCATGAGCACACCATTGATCGCAATCCCCGCCCCACCCATGTAAATCAATGGCCAGGCCAGCCAGTTAAAATCGTCTCCCAGTACAAAACCGACCTTCATGATCAAAGCCCAGCCAAAGGCCATCACCAGATTAGCCATCGGCCCGGCTAGTGCCACCAGCGCCATGTCCCGCTTGGGGTTTCTCAGGTTATCCCAGGTCACCGGCACCGGTTTGGCCCAGCCGAAAATAAATCCACCCATGAGCACAAGCGCAAGAGGCACCACCACAGTGCCAATGGGATCAATGTGTTTCAGGGGATTCAGTGTCAGGCGTCCCATCATCATGGCGGTGGGATCTCCCAGCTTTTTAGCCACCCAGCCATGAGCCACTTCATGAACGGTAATGGCAAACAGGACCGGCAATGCCCAGATAGCAATGACCTGCACCGTATTCAATTCTTGCATCGGTGAATTGTACCTGCTTTTACGATGAGAGAGTAACGAAGAGAGAACGAGAAGGGCGAGCGTAGACCCTTAGTCCAGACCTTCCGGGGAACCCAGACCCTGGCGTGTGATCACGGGCAGTTCCCCGGTTAAATCCACCACGGTGGTAGGCTCAAAACCACAGTAACCACCATCGATAACCAGATCCAGGCTGCGTTCAAGGGTGTCACGGATATCATAGGGATCGGTAAGCGGCATATCATCACCGGGCAGAATCAGGGTGGAACTCATTAGCGGCTCACCCAGGGTTCCCAACAAAGCCATTGCGATGTGGTTTTCCGGCACACGCAGACCAATGGTTTTACGTTTGGGATTTCGCAACCGCTGCGGCACTTCCTTGGTGGCTTTAAGAATAAAGGTATACGGCCCCGGGGTATGGTTTTTGATCAGCCGATAGGCGGTATTGTCTACTTTGGCGTACAGGGCGAGCTCGGATAGATCCCGGCACACCAGGGTGAAATTATGCTTGTCGTCTACCTGACGAATGGACCGAATGCGTTCCATGGCCGACTTGTCACCAATATGACAGCCCAGCGCATAGCCAGAGTCGGTGGGATACACAATCACACCACCGCCATTAATGATGTCTACCGCCTGGTCGATTAGCCGCTGTTGCGGATTATCCGGATGAATCTGGAAAAACTGGCTCATGCTGTTTGCCCCTGCAAATCCCAGTTTTGCCAAACCGGTGTGCAACCTTCCGGCAGCGCTGGCAGCTTGCCCAGCTCAATCCAGGGCTGTTCGGGGCCGTGGTAATCCGAGCCGCAGGAGGCCAATAAATCGAAGCGTTTGGCGTACTGCGCCATGCCCTGGGCTTCCCCCGCTGAGTGACTGCCAGAAACGACTTCCAGAGCCTCGCCACCAGCATCCTTGAATTCCTGCATAAACTGACGCAGTCGGGTCGCACTCAGACGATACCGAGCAGGATGGGCAATCACTGCCTGACCGCCAGAATCATGAATCCAGGACAGTGCCTCTTCCAGCGTCGCCCACTTACCCGGCACGTAACCAGGTCGATTGTGCACCAGAAATTTTTTGAACACCTTGCGCATGTCTTTGGCATGGCCCTGTTCCACCAGGAAACGGGCAAAATGGGTACGACCGAGGATTTGACCTGAGGCAAACGCCTTTGCGCCTTCCAACGCCCCCTCAATACCGTGTTTGGCGAGACGACGGGCTATTTCTTCTGCGCGTTCGATACGGAAAGCCCTAAGTCCACTCAAACCTGCCTGCAAGCCGGCATGCTTCGGATCAATATTGAGCCCCACAATGTGAAAGGTCACCCCGTTCCAGCTGATAGAAATTTCTACTCCTGGCACCAGTTGCAAACCAAGTTCCTTTGCCACCCGACCAGCCTCTTCCAACCCACCGGTACCATCGTGATCGGTCAACGCCAGCACATCCACGCCCTGTGCATGGGCGCGCTGCACCAGCTCTGTCGGAGTCAGTGTGCCGTCAGAAGCAATGGAATGGCTGTGGAGATCGATACTCAGGTGACTCAAAATAGGAAACTCAAAATATAATCCTGCGTGGATTCTTGTATAGACTCTTGTCTAGATATGGGCATAAAAAACTCAGACCATGAAAAAAGCCTATTCTACCAGAGCCACAGTCAGGAAGACCTGAACTTTCATTAAAAGCTTCCTCTAATAGAATATGGTAAATTACCGCCTGTCCCTGCCTTTTAGTGACTACCTGTAAATAACTAAGCAATGGTTAAGAAGTAAATATGAAATTCCTGTTCGATCTTTTCCCCATTATCCTGTTTTTTATCGCCTACAAAATTTATGGCATTTTTGTTGCCACAGCGGTAGCCATTGCCGCCAGCTTTCTGCAGGTTGGCCTGTACTGGCTTAAACACCACAAAATAGAAAAAATGCATCTTGTCACTCTGGTGCTGATTGCGGTGTTTGGTGGTTTAACACTGATACTGCAAGACGAAACATTTATTAAATGGAAGCCATCCATTATTAACTGGTTATTCGGTGCTGTGTTTATCGGCAGCCAGTTTATTGGTAAAAAGACCATCATCGAACGCATGATGGGCGCTAATATTTCTTTACCCCATTTTGTATGGCCAAAATTAAACATGGCCTGGGCGATATTTTTTATCGCCCTTGGTTTTGCCAATCTCTACGTGATGTCGTATTACGATACGGATACCTGGGTTAATTTTAAAATGTTCGGCATGATGGGTTTGACGCTGGCCTTTTTGTTCGCACAGGGAATTTACCTGACACGATACATACAGGATGAACAGGTTAAAATTACAGATAAGGAAAATGAGTAATGTTGTACGCCATTATCAGCCAGGATGCAGAAGACAGTCTTGAAAAACGTCTATCCGCAAGACCTGCACACATTGAACGTCTTACTACTTTGCAGAATGAAGGGCGTTTGATTATTGCCGGACCGCACCCCGCCATTGACAGTGAGGATCCGGGAACAGCTGGATTTTCCGGTAGTCTAATTGTTGCCGAGTTTTCTTCTCAGGACGATGCCCAAAGCTGGGCAGATGCTGACCCTTACGTAACTGCTGGGGTTTATGCACAGGTCACCGTCAAACCATTCAAAAAAGTATTTCCTCAATAAACTTTTCGATTATATTAAATCAGGGTTAATAGAATGAGCGAACGTATTGATATGA
>JAUWLO010000050.1 GCA_030613605.1 Gammaproteobacteria bacterium
CCAGTGGTGATGCAATTAGTTTTGCCTGTGAGGACTACGCGTTTTCATTGACTGATATTCAGGAATTCATTGGTCATGAGATTCCCAAAGGCAGGATTACGTCCGAACTTCTTGCTAAACCCAAACCACCGGTAAAAATTGAGCGCAAGCGAAGCCATCATAAACAATCGTCGGGTCAGGGTCGTGGTAATAGCCGCGGCAGGCATTCCGGCGGGGGTCGTAATAGCCGCCGACGCTAACAGTCTGTCGGGGTTAGTCAGTTTGTTTAACGCCTGACAGCGGTGTCTTCTACTAACAGGCTGCTTGCATCGGCCAGTACGACCAGATTGCGACCATTATGTTTGGCTCGGTAAACTGCCTGATCGGCACGCTCTACCAGATCCTCTGAAAGCCTGTCTGATTCTATTTCAGCACATTTTGTCGGCAGCGTTGCGACACCAATGGAGATGGTGACGGACATAGTCTGGTCTTCTGAGGTTGCAAAAGACTGTTTTTCGATGACCGCGCGAATGCGTTCGGCAATTTCCAGCGCAGATTCATTATTCGCATTGACTAGCAGAGCAGCAAATTCTTCGCCACCGTAACGGCCGAGTACATCACTGGCGCGCAGTTGTTCACGAATGAGTCCGGCGATTTTTCGTAACACCCGATCTCCCAGTTGATGACCGTGTTGATCATTGACCGCTTTAAAGTGATCAACATCCATAAACAGACAGGCCAGGGGTTCATTGGTACGTTGTGCGCGTGCGGTCTCCTCAATAAGTCGTTGATCAAAAAAGCGGCGGTTGTTGACACCCGTCAGTGAATCCGTGAGTCCGACTCGTTTCAGGCGCTCAAGGTTGGTGGCATTTTCAAGGCATATGGCCACGATGGTCGCCAGACGTTGCAGGAAATCCGTAGCAGCGCCTTCAACAAAACGTGAGCCATCTTCGCTGCCCAGGTTGAGGCTGCCAATAAGGTTGCCATAGCGAACCAGCGGCAGGAGCGCGATGCTGCGAGGCTTTATGGTGTCCTGGGCAAACAGGAATTGATGATCTCTGACATGGTAGTGGCCCAGTTGAGGCTCTGCGGAGATACCAAATAAGTTGTCGAGGTTGTCCGATTCATGCTGGAAACAGAGTTGTTCCATTTCTTCCAGTCTTACCCCTTCTTCTTCCAGGATGCGCTGAATTTCGTATTCAGGGTCGTGCAACACCAGACTGACCACATCGAGCCCAAAGGCGGTGCGATAGTTAAACAGAACGCGCTGCACCAGTTCGGTGAGCGAGGCGGTGCTGATGAGACGAAGCTCCTGTTCCTGGAAGCGCCGCATTTTTTGTTCGTTTTCACGAGCCTGGCTCAGGAAAGTATGCAGCTTGCGTCGCAGGATCTGGTTTTCGCGATAAAGATCGTCTGTCATGCTTAGAAAGTAGCAGATTTAGGGTTCTGTGGGTGGTTTTAAGGGGTCTTTAAGCATTTGGCGCATGGCCTTCAGTGAGGATTTGCCCTGGTTCGGGGCTGAAAACTGTACGCTTAAGGCGTTGGGCAGCAATTGCCGTTGGCCGCCAGGTGGTGTTGCCAGGAGGTGGTATTGGCCAATGGGTAACCTGGGTGACAGGTTAATTTCAATTTCTTCCGGTCTGTCTGAGCTGAATTTTGATGTTAGGCCTGTTGATGGCAATAAAGTGACCGACGATAAACGTGGTTCCCCGGCAAAAAAGGCGGCACCCTGATTCTGACCCTGAGTTATCTCGAATCGAGTGTGTTTGCCTGTCGCAGGATAAACAGCGGTTAAACGAGGCGCTCTTGGGTCGTTAATGTTGATGGCCATCAGGCCGCTACGGTTGCCTAACGCGTAAATGGTGTTCTGTTCCAGCTGCAGGTCGGAAAGGAATTCATGGGTTTTGTATTGGCTTAGGGAAAGAAGACCCTCCGGTGTTTTTTGCCATAGTGTTAGATTGCCATTTTTGTGTGCTGTCACCACAAGGTCGTTGTGGCTGCGCACCCAGTTTATGCCGCCGGGTATTGTTAGCAGGTTCCTTTCCAGCAAGAGGCCGCTATCACTGTGTTGCCACCAGACTAAACCTTGCGCTGTACTCACCCATAAGGTGTTGTCGTCTACCCAGAGGTCGTTAATCTGTATGGGGTAACGACCAAGCTCACGGGGATGCTGTGGGTCGCGAACATCGATCACCATTAAACCTGCCAAACTGTCCTCTATGTAAAGGATTTCATTCCAGGCTCGTACGCGTAACGCCTGACCCGGTGTTTTAACCAAACCAATACGATGAGTGTAAAACGGGTCAAGAGTGTCCAGAATTACGATACCGTTTTCACCGGTAGCGACATAGGCACGGTCTTCATCCAGCCATACATCCAGGGCATTACCGCTAAAGTCTACGCCAGTGGCCCAGACAGGGTTAAGGGGATTTTTGATATCGAAAACCTGTAGTCCACCGGAGCCACTGGCAGCAAACAGATATTTATTCCTGGAGCGCAACTGCTGCAATGTGTCGCTAGCGTGATACTGGCTAAGGTAAACAGGGTTCGATGGCCGTTTCACATCTATTGCTTTTAGTCCGCCCCACCAGTCCAGCACATAGGCGACACCATCTTTGATGTTCACTCCCCAGGCGGCGCCATCGGTATCATAACTGCCGATAATGTTGGGTGTTTCGGGTTTGCTGATATCAACGATCTGTAAACCCGATTCCCAGCCTGCGATGTAGGCCAGTCCCTCCGCGAGCGCTAAGCCGCGCGCATTACCGGGAATGGATGTATGTCCGACAACATTAGGATTTTGTGGTTGACGAATATCGAGTATGTACAGTCCTTTGTCGAAAAAGGTGACATAAGCGTGGTTATTTTTTATCAGTACATCCTCGGCCTGACCCCCGGGATTGAACTGTCCAACAAGTTTCGGTTTGTTTTTGTTGCTGGCATCAAATACCAGCAGACCGGAAGTATCGTCAGCAACGAAGACGAAATTATTAACAACATCGATGCCCCAGGATTTTCCGGGGGTGTTGTAACCGCCCAGTCGTTTTGGGTGATGTATGTCAGACAGGTCGATGATGTGAAAACCACCCCGGTGGTCAGCCAGGTAGAGGATGTTGTCGACCAGTTTCATGGTATAGGCAAGCCCGATTCCTGATAGTGATTCAGGTGCTAGCTCGGAGACCCAGCGTGGTTGTTGTGGATTTCGAATATCGATAATTTGCAGACCCTGATCATCATCACCGACAAGGGCATAGTTGTTGAAAAGAACGACACCCTTGCTGGAACCCGGGGTGTGGTAGTTAGACAGGTGCTGAATATTTTTTGGGTCACTTATATCGTAAAGATGTAAACCGGAAAACCAGTCGGCGACATACAGGATGTTGTCGCGAATCTCGCCGCGACGACTGCCTCCCTGGTTGACACCTTCCGGTGAAATCAGCTGCCTGTTATTACCCGTCAAAACAACGCGTAACAGTGATTTTTCAGTAGCCAACAGTGCTGCGGGTGAGGAGTTGTTTAATGATCCGGACATAGCGGTTGCTAAAATCGGGTGCTCAGGTTTAAACGCAACACCGCTACCGGGTAGCTCAGGGTTCGACAGGTTTATAGACATGATGCTGTTGTTAGCCAGTGTAACGATCACATTTTTGGTATTTGAGTTTGATGTCGAAAGCCCCGTGATGTCGCTGCGCTTGTTATAGCTGCCTAGCCAGTTAAGTTTGCCGTTTAGGCGGACCTGAAACACAAGCAGACCGCCGGGCCCATCAGCAACAATAGCGAGGCTTTCATGTAGTTGAACACTTTGGGGTGTGCCTGACGCTTTATATAAGTCGATAAGTCTGGCAGATGTATTTGTTAACCGTATTGATGCAATACCCTGCGATCCTGCAACTAATATATGGTTGTTATGTACAGCAATGGATTTGGCAGTAACGGGCAGATTCCAGCGATGCAGTAGATTGCTCAATGGTTTGCCGGTGGATGAATTAGAAAAATCTACTTCCAGCAGAGAATTGTTTGCTAATAACAGGTAACTGGTTTGTTCGCCATGTTGAATATCCAGCACTGGACTTGTGGTGGGGTAGTTAAGAATAGCTGCTGGTGATGTTGGTTTGGAAACATCAATTATTTTTATTCCGCCTTGGTCAAGCGTAAGGGTTAGCTGTTTATTTTTATAGGACAGCCTGTTGATGATGCCATCGATGGACAATGTTTTACCTAATATTTTCGACTGGCCGTCTGTTGTAAATTCTATTATCAGCAGATTGCTGTGGTTTATTTTGCTCGAGCGTGTGGCCACGTAGGTATATTGACTATCGCTTGTAATGGCTAGCGGTTGAAAATCAAGGGGTTGTCTATGGCTGACATAAGGACCAGCAGGAATGAGTGCAAATTGCGTGTTTTTGTGCCAGCTGTTTTCACCCGTTTTGGCGCTAATTTTAATGGTGTTGGTAACACCTCGTTGTACTGTTTGTTGCGCTGTTGTTTGTACTAAGGGGTAAAAAGATCCAGAAATGACCTTTTGAGTAGTGCTGTCAGTTTGATTGTATATTGGGCCGTGAAAAGTACAGCCCGCCAATACAAATAAACAAATGGCTGGCGTTATGATTAGTGCGTTAGCACGCTGTGTAAAATGGAGCACCACTGGGGTTTTTATAGGTAAAGAAAATATTTTTAGGCAAGAACGTTTATTTTAGATAACGTTCCTTTTTATAAATATTTTCTGGTAAAGCGGTGCTAAGGCCGCTGACGGCACTTGCGGGCGGAGCCTGGATGTCTTTAAGTTCATCAATAGGTGCATTTCGTGCCTCGCCAGAGGCGTGGGGTTTGTCGGCCAGAGTTTTGGCTTTTCCAAGATTGACGGGTTCCAGATCATAAAAAAGTCCGCGAAATTCTTCGTTTATTCGCTTTATGTAAATGAAGTAGGTTTTTCCCGCTATAAATTTATATTCGCGCGCTCGCCACACTTCAACAGGATGGGTTTTATTGATGAATTTGGTTTTGTTAAATACTTTTAGCTGGCCCTTGCTGGGTTTAATGCGTAGCAAGGTATAGCTGCCTTCATCTATGGTAAGTAAAAGCTCCCCCCGGAACGTGATACGCACGGCATCATCCGCAACGCCTTTGCTTTTATACGGTTTTGGGCGAATGAAATATGCGTAGGCGAAATCTTCAGGGTCTCCAGGCTTTATTTCCTGGCTGACAACCATGGGGTGTTTGTCGTTGACGGTGGAGCAGCCCGGCAATGCGAACATTACCAATAGCGATAAAAATAACAGAAATACTCGTCTGTTTTTGATGCTCATACCTGACTCCGGTTTATTGATGTTTTGATGCGATGGTTACAATCTATTTCAAGCAAGGCATCACAATTTCTATTTAATTCGTTAGGTAAAATAACACAAAATGCCCCGACCCAAAGACAGTTTTTACGGTGCAGGATTGGGGTGCTGTTGATGAATTTCATCTATACCTTCCAGGACCTCAGAAGTAAGCTCAATATCTATGCTGGCGAGATTGCTGTGGAGTTGATCCATGTTTGTTGCACCAATAATAGTGCTGGTTAGAAAAGGGCGGCTATTAACATAAGCTAATGCCATTTGGTCTGGCTCAAGGCCATGTCTTTTTGCCAGATCCACGTAGGCCTGTGTTGCCTGTATGGCCTGCGGGTTTGTGTATCGTGAAAAGCGCTCGAATAAGGTAATCCGTGCTTTTTCCGGTTTCTGATCCCCCAGGTATTTGCCACTTAGCACACCAAAGCCCAGCGGAGAGTAGGCTAACAGGCCACAGTTTTCCCTGTGAGATATTTCAGACAGACCAATTTCAAAACTGCGGTTGAGCAGATTGTAGGGGTTCTGGATGCTGACTACGCGCGGCAGATTATATTTTTCCGAGAGCCGTAAAAACTCCATCGCCCCCCAGGGGGTTTCATTAGACAAACCGATGTAACGAATCTTGCCCTTTGTGACCAGGTCGGCCAGTACGCGCAGGGTCTCTTCTATCGGAACCGTAATTTCATCAGCCTGGTATTCAAATCCCAGTTGGCCGAAAAAATTGGTATTGCGATCCGGCCAATGGAGTTGGTACAGATCAACATATTCCGTTTGTAAACGCTCAAGACTGCCATTGAGGGCTTGTTCTATGTTGGTTCGATCGAGACAGGCCTGGTCGCCTCTGATATGTGACAGCCAGTCAGATCGGCTGGCTACTTTGCTGGCAAGAATAATATCTTCACGATTGCCCCGTTTTTTTATCCAGTTACCAAGATATTGCTCGGTAAGGGTATAGGTCTCTGCGATGGGTGGTACCGGGTATAACTCCGCAGTGTCGATAAAATTAACCCCGGCTGCCAGAGCGGCATCTAACTGATTGTGCGCCTCGGCCTCGGTATTTTGTTGCCCCCAGGTCATGGTGCCGAGGCAAATTGTACTTACTTCAATATTGGTTTGGCCCAATTTGCGATATTGCATGATGATGTGTTGTTTTTGACGATTAGTGGGTTTTAGGGGCTACGATTGAAAATAATTTGACCCTTAATCATACCTCGAAAATCAAAAATATCGGTAAAAGCATTATGGCAATGTTGGTCTTGATTCAGTGGGCTAATAGGTTCAATCTACGCCGAACGGCTGCGCGTGCATTTTGAAGTCCCAAAATAAGGTGACGCCCGTCCGCCGTCCACATCATCAACGGATTGTATGGGAGGTATAGGATGTCAGGTTCAGTCCACAAGCGTGCCCGTATTGTTATTCTGTCTTTGTTTTTCTCAGCAGGATTTCTTATTCAAAACACTGCATCAGCCGACCTGATTCTTTCCGCACCGCCCAGGGAATCTGTAGAAGCGGGTAAAAAGCTGTATGAACCGCTTGCAGAAAGTCTTAGCCAGCTTACAGGTGAAAAAGTCATATACCGGCATCCAGAAAACTGGCACAACTATCAGAAACGATTGCAAAATGATGAATTCGATATTGTTTTTGATGGGCCTCATTTCGCTGCCTGGCGTATGTCCTCACTACAAGCGAAACCCCTGGTTCGTTTGCCGGGAAATTTGCGTTTTGTATTAGTGTCCATGGAGGAAGATAGAAAGATTACCGAGCCAAAACACCTCGTCGGAAAAACAGTCTGTACATTGCCGTCGCCTAATCTTGGCGCGTTAACCCTGTACTCCATGTTCCCAAACCCGGTGTTACAGCCTGAGTTCAGGCAAGTTAGCGGTGGTTTTAAACAGGTCGCAAAAAAATTACTGGCGGGTGAATGTCGTGGGGCGATATTACGCAGCTCATTTTTTTACAAAAAGTTACCTGATAGTGAACGCGACAGTATTCTGGTGTTAAAGGAGAGTGATCCGATTATTAACCAGGGTATTACTGTGAGCACGCGCGTGGGTCAGAAGTCCCAGTCCAAAATGTTAAAGGCATTGACAACATCCAGGGGCAAGCAAGCCATGGGGGCTATATTGAAGAGGTTTTCTAATGAGGCCAATGCGTTTGTGCCAGCGCGTGATGAAGAGTATGTAGGTAAGAACTTGCTGTATGACAATACTGTTTTTGGCTGGTAAATATTGTTGGTTTATTTCGAGTGGAAGCGAGGTTGCTTAATGCCCTGCGTACATTTCATCGATGTTTTCCCTGTTACGTTCGATAATAACCGATCGGCGTAATTTCATAGTAGGCGTCATTGTTTCATCATCGATTGTCCAGAGTTTATTCAGTAGTGTGACCGCGCGTACCGTGGTGTAACCCGGAAATCCTTTTAAGAGTTCAGCAATACGATCCAGCACAAACCGCCGTACTGGTTTTGAATTTAAAAACCCGGGATTGTTTATATCGAAGCCCTGTGAATTAGCTTCTTTGATCCATGCATCATGCTCTAATGTGATGATGACGGACAGGAAAGGTTTGTTTTCACCAATAACTAAAACTTGCTCAAATAATGGATCCAGAGATATAGCCAGTTCAATGTCAGCGGGAGGTACTTTTTCGCCATTGGACAAAACCAGGATGTCTTTAAGTCGCCCGGTAATGTAAATGTGTTCGTTTTCTATGCGGGCTTTATCACCCGTATGAAGCCAGCCATCACCGTCGATCATGGCGCTGGTGGCCTCGGTATTATTCCAGTAGCCCAACATGGTTGAAGGACTGCGCGCGAGAAGCTCATCATCTTCGCCAATGGTGACGTCAACACCTGGCAGTGGAATGCCAACACTGCTCGGATCATTATCGTCAGCAGGATTACCGCTGATAATAGGGCTGGTTTCTGTGAGGCCGTAACCCTGAATCAGGTTTAGCCCCAGGCCTATGAATATTTTTGCAACGTCAGCCGATAATGGCGCGCCACCACATATTGCTAGTCGTAACCGGCCGCCTAATTTCGCCATAATCTTATTGGCGACCAGGGTTTTTAAAATCGGCCAGCGCAAGCCGCTACCTTTGCCGCCGTTTTCGAATCGCTGCCAGCCAACATCAACAGCGCTGTGAAATAGTTTTTGCGCAAAGGGTGATTTCTGATCCACCTGAACCTTAATTTTGTTGTATACGCGTTCATAGATACGTGGCACTGAAATCAGAATGGTTGGCTGTTGGCTCAGCAGGTCTTCTGCCAGTTTTTCTACGGAGCGAGCGAAGGCGACTGTAGAGCCACACATGATGGGTATGTAGTGTCCGAGGGTGCGCTCCAGCATGTGCGAGAGTGGTAAAAAAGACAGAAATACATCATCACGATATATTGGCAACAATTCGACAGCGGCACTGACGTTAAAAAGTATATTGCGGTGACTCAACATCACCCCCTTGGGGCGTCCGGTAGTGCCTGAGGTGTATACCAGCGTTGCTAAAGCATCGGGGTCTATTTCGGGTAAAGGTGGCGTCTCACTTTCAGAGAGTTGCCAGTCGGCAAGGGCCACCAGACGTGGGTACAACGGTGACACGCCACAGTTTTCGGCAGTAACCAGACGCAATAAACCCTGTAATTGAGAAGCAATAGGTTGCAGTTGTTTAAGCGATGATTCATCTTCGACCAACAACAGCTTTACCCCGGCATCCTGCAATACGTAAGAAACATTGTCGGCACGATCATTGGTGTATAAAGGAACCACCACCAGACCCAGGCCTAACGCGGCCTGTTCAAAGAATACCCACTGGGGGCAGTTGCGTAACATTAGGGCAACGCGATCGCCGGCCTGCAAACCCTCTTTTGCCAAAGCGGCCTGAATGGCACGTATGTGTTTGTTTGCTTCGCTCCAGCTGTAAGTGAGCCAGCTAGCCTGTGTTTCATCATAGTAACGATAGGCAGTGGCAGTAGGAGTGCGTTTTACGCGTTCCTGAAATAAGCCTGGCAGGCTATTGGCTTTTTCGATTGAGATAACATCCGCTGTTTTATTATTCATTATTGTTGATTCCAGTTTTCATCAGGTTTGAATCGCTCTCCATAGCGTTGGTGTAGATTATTCATTATGTCTAACAGTGAATCGGCGCCCTGATTGTCGATGTAATGCATAGGGCCACCCCGGAAAGGTGCGAAGCCAGTGCCGAATATAACGCCCGCATCCAGTAATTCTGGGTTAGGGATAACGCCTTCACGTAAACAGGCCTGAGCTTCGTTTAGCATGCGCAACATGAGGCGGTTTTTAATATTAGTAACGTCGGCCGATTTGTTTTCGCTAGTACCCGATGTGGATTTTTCCGGCTTGCCATTTTTATAGTGATAAAAACCTTTGCCCGATTTTTTACCAAGATCGCCGGCTTTGACCATTTCGCGTAATCGATCCGGCACCTTTACGTTGAGTTTGTCTGAGAGAATTTCGGCTACGGATAAACAGATATCCAGACCGACCGTGTCAGCCAGTGCAATAGGGCCCATGGGCATCCCAAAATCCAGTGCGGCCTGATCAATAACGTTGGGGCTAACTCCTTCTGATTCGAGTACTACCGCTTCGAGCAAATAAGGCATCAGTACACGATTGACCAAAAATCCGGGGCTGGAGATTACGGGTAAGGGCAACCGGTCAATGTGTCGTGTAAAGGCGGCTGCTTTGGCAGCAACTTCCGGATTGGTATTGGGTGCGGAGACAATTTCCACCAGTTGCATCATGGCAACCGGGTTAAAAAAGTGTATGCCCACCAGGCGCGATGGGTCAGCCAGGCATTCGCTCAGGACTTCCAGTGGAATGCTGGAGGTATTGGTGGCCAGAATGGCATCAGGTTTCATTTGTGGTTCGTTCTGGCGATAGAGCGTTTGTTTTGCCTCAACATCTTCAAAAATGGCTTCGATGATGACATCAGCCTGTGCGATACCATGGCCATTGATATCAGGTACCAGCCGATCCAGAGCCTGTTGAACAAGCAGTGGGCGTTTGAGTTTCTTTTTATACAGCTTGGCGGCGCGTTGAATCACTTTTGCCAGGGTGGCCTCTTTGCGATCCTGAAGGGTGACGTTCATACCGCGTAATGCACACCAGGCAGCAATATCACCACCCATGACGCCACCGCCGATGACATGAACGCGTTTAGGGGTAAAAAGTTTTTTATCGCCCTGCGATTTAAGATCTTCCTGCAGAAAAAATACGCGGATCAGATTTTTCGCGGTACTGCCTAATACTAATCGGGCGACGGAAATTTCTTCGCCATTTAACATGGCCTGTTTATTGCCACCATGTTTGGCCCATAAATCAATCAGGGCATAGGGGGCAGGATAATGTTCAGGCGAGGCTTTTTTGGCGACCTGTTTGCGTAAAAACTTGGCGAGCAAGGGACGTACCAATGCACTATTTGTTGCGCGCTTCCACCAGACCAGTTTGGTTTTGCGC
>JAUWLO010000069.1 GCA_030613605.1 Gammaproteobacteria bacterium
CATAAGCGGGAGACCCGGCCACTGGATGAGGCATGCGGTTGCTATACCTGCCAGCACTATAGCCGCAGTTATTTGCGCCATTTGGACAAAACGGGCGAAATTTTAGGCTCCCGGCTCAATACTATTCACAATCTCTATTATTATCAGGAGCTGATGCGCGGTCTGCGGGGGGCGATAGAGACCGGTAATCTGGATGAATTTGTGGCCAATTTCTACGATCAGCGCTCGGCCCCTTCTGTATAACTATCCTCATATCCGTCGTCACAAGAACCCGTAAGTGTGCAATAATAGCGGCCTTTTTTATCGTATGAATCATAAGTAATCTGACAGTAGTTTGATTTACATATAAAAACACAGGAAAAAATCGTATGAGTTTCTTTATCTCTGATGCAATGGCAGAAGGCGCGGCGGCGGGTTCACAGGATGGTGGTTTGCTGGGTATGTTGCCTTTATTGCTGATCATGGTGCTGTTTTATTTCATGTTAATTCGGCCTCAGCAGAAACGCGCCAAGGAACACAAGAATATGGTCGGGGCCTTATCAAAAGGTGATGAGCTGGTAACCAATGGCGGGCTGCTGGGTCGTGTTCGAAATGTAGGTGACAGTTTTCTCACCGTAGAGATTGCCGAAGGTATTGAAGTGAAAATTCAGAAGCAGTCAGTGGCAACTCTCGTACCCAAGGGTACATTCAAGGGTGAATAAACTCGAACTGTGATCCTTCGGGGTTTATTCGTTTTTCGTCAATCTTGATCTACAAATAACAGTCCACAAATAACATCCATATATAACAACAAGGTTCAGGGAAACGGTAGCTCTCTATGTTAAATCAGTATCCTTTCTGGAAATATCTTCTTCTTATTGTAGTGCTTTTGACAAGTGCGCTTTATGCGACACCGAATCTTTACAGCAATGATCCTGCATTGCAGGTGTCATCGAATCGCGGTACGGAAATTGACATTTCCACACAGGAAAGAATCAGGAAGCTGCTGGACAATGCCGGCGTACCATACAAAAGCATCACTCTGGAAAATGAACAAATTCTGGTGCGTTTTACGGATACCGATAAACAGCTTCAGGCCAAGGACATTGTCAAAGAAGTCCTGGGGCGAGGTTATATTGTTGCGCTGAATTTGGCACCAACAACACCTGAATGGTTGCGTGCCATGAATGCTGCACCTATGTACCTGGGACTGGATTTGCGTGGTGGTGTGCATTTTTTGATGGAAGTGGATGTTGAGGCTGCAGTAAGTCAGGCAGAGGAACGGTATATTAGTGAGTTCCGTGGTTTGTTGCGTGAGAATAAAGTGCGTTATGCCAAAATTAGTCGGCGTCTTACCAGTGAGTCTGCGGTTAGCGCAGTGGAGATTAAGTTCAAAACACTTGAAGCTCGCGATAAAGCAGAGCTGGTGATTGATAAAGAATATCCGGATTTGGTGTTTGATCAGGAAGATCGTGACGGGGCTTTTTATCTGTTGGCGACCATAGCTGAAAAAGAACGCCGTGAGGTGCGCAAGCTGGCACTCAAACAAAATATTATTACTCTGCGTAATCGTGTGAACGAACTGGGTGTGGCAGAACCGGTGATTCAGCAGCAGGGCGATGATCGTATAGTGGTGCAATTACCAGGCGTACAGGATACGACTCGTGCCAAGGAAATTCTTGGTGCCACGGCACCGCTGGAATTTCGTCTGGCTGATGAAACCCACGACGCGGCAGATGCAGCCAGGACCGGACGTATACCGGCTGGTCTGAAGCTTTACCCGAAGCGCGAGGGTGGTCATGAATTGCTGAAGACGCGCGTTATGTTGACCGGTGATTACATTATTGATGCCTCCAGTGGGCTTGATTCGCAAAGTGGCGGCTCCGCTGTATTTATTACTCTGGACGGAAAAGGTGCCAGTATTTTCAGCAAGGTGACGGGTGAAAACGTTAAAAAGCTGATGGCAGTGGTGTTTATTGAAAAGAAAACCGAGACCCGTGAAGTGAATGGCAAGCAGGTTAAAATTCGCCGCACCATAGAAGAAGTGATTAATGTCGCGCGTATCCAGGAGCAGCTCTCCAAACGTTTTCAGATTACTGGTCTGGATAGCACCAAGGAAGCACGCACCCTGGCGTTATTGTTGCGTGCCGGTGCACTGGCTGCGCCCATTGAGATTATTGAAGAACGTACGGTTGGGCCAAGCCTGGGGCAGGACAATATTAATCAGGGCTTTATGTCGGTCATTATCGGCTTTGTGCTGGTGCTAGCCTTTATGGCTTTTTGGTACAAGGGTTTCGGGTTGATAGCCAACCTGGCGTTGACATTTAACCTGGTGGTCATTGTTGCAGTATTGTCTATGTTGCAGGCTACGCTAACTCTGCCGGGCATCGCCGGTATTGTATTGACAGTGGGTATGGCGGTAGATGCCAACGTACTTATTTTTGAGCGTATACGCGAAGAAATCCGTAATGGCATAAGCCCGCAAGCAGGTATACATGCCGGTTACGCCAAGGCGTTTTCAACTATTGCGGATGCGAACATCACCACTCTGATAGCAGCCTTGATCCTGTTTGGCTTTGGTACTGGCCCCGTTAAGGGCTTTGCTATCACCTTGTCTATAGGCATTGTGACTTCCATGTTTACCGCCATTATGGGTACACGTGCAGTGGTTAATTTGATGTACGGCGGTCGTAGCGTCGAAAAACTTTCTATCTAGATTTTCTGAGACAAAGTAGTTAGTACAAAGAAATCGGAATAAAAAATCAGGACACTTAATTAGGACGCGAATCATGCAGTTGTTTAAAAACCCCACAACTTTCGACTTTATGAGCAAACGCAAAATGGCGTTAACGTTTTCCGTTATTTTGTTGCTTATTGCTATAGGCTCTACGGCCGTTCGCGGGCTTAACTTCGGGCTGGATTTTACCGGTGGTACGTTGATCGAGATGAAGTATTCGCATGCAGTGGATCTGACTCTGGTACGGTCAACCATGGAGACGTCAGGCTTTCCGGAAGCTGTGGTGCAGCATTTTGGCACTGCCTCAGATATTATGGTTCGCATAGCGCCTCGCGAAGGTCAAAGTAATGCCGATGTCAGTACAACGGTGATGGCAGCCTTGCGGGGTGCCGATGAAGGTGAAGTGGAAATGCGTCGGGTAGAATTTGTAGGTCCGCAAGTGGGTGATGAGCTGGCGGAAGATGGCGCCCTGGCGATGATTTATGCGCTGATTTGCATCCTGATTTATGTTGGCTTTCGCTTTGAATATCGTTTTGCCATTGGTGCAGTATTGGCTTTGATTCATGATGTGGTGCTTACGGTAGGTGCATTCGCACTGTTTCAGCTGGAGTTTGATCTTACGGTGTTGGCTGCAGTGTTGGCGGTAATTGGTTATTCGCTCAACGATACCATTGTGGTGTTTGACCGTATTCGTGAAAATTTTCGCAAGATGCGCAAAGGCACCAGCGTGGATGTTGTTAATGCCTCCCTCAATCAAACGCTGTCGCGCACAATGATGACATCTATGACTACTTTGTTAGTATTGATCGCACTATTTGTATTTGGCGGGGAGCTCATTCATGGGTTTGCTACTGCGTTAATTTTTGGCGTAGTCATAGGAACGTATTCGTCTATTTATGTTGCTAGCTCTAGTGCTTTGATGCTGGGAATTAGTAGAGATGATTTGATGCCGGTGGAAAAAGAGGGCGCAGATCTGGATCATATTCCCTGAGTAGACCATTTCTATTCCAACACCTTTGTTTTCCACATAAAGAAACGCCGCAGAAGCTTCTGCGGCGTTTTTGTTTATAAAGCCTGATTTTCAGGCCCTGTTTTTTAAGTTCTATTTGTATTATTTATTTGTTAAAGGGTTTGATCAGTTCACGAACCACATCGTATTCGGCGTCGTTGGTTGCTGCAAAACCAGTGTATTTCTTGGCAACAGCCTTGATGACCTTCAGATGTTCAGGATTTTTTGGGTCCAGTGCCAGAAAGGCTTTTTTCAGCTGAGCCAATAACTCGTCACTAACATCGCCATTAGCGGTGATGTTATAAGGCGGCAGGTCAGGGGACGCTGCTAAAATGCGTAAGCCTTTTTCTTCCCACTTAAAGGCCTTGGTGTCTTTTAAAATTCCGGCATCGAAATCACCGTTATTTACTGCTCTAGCGATGTTGTCGTAATGGCCGATGAACTTATACTCGGAAAAATCTTCCATTTTGATGCCTGCTCCCACAACTGTAGCGCGTTGCAATAGCGCACGTTTGTCGCCAAAGGCAAATGTTTTTCCTTTGAGGTCGGCGACTGTTTTAATTGGGCTGTCTTTTTTTACGACAATCATCAATTGAAATGAGGCTTTACCTTTGGTGACTGTTTTGACCACTATTTTTGCGTTGCCTTTTTTGTGTGCTTTTAAATAGGCAACAGGCGTTAAGTAGGCCAGGGTCACATTTTTATCGGCAACTTCTTTAATGGCAGCGCCCATATTGGGTGATAGTTTCAATGATACGGGGCGGCCCAATGCTTTGCTCAGGTATTGAGTGAGAGGTTTTAGGCGTTTATGCATGACGGCAGGGATGTCCATGGCCACCGAACCAAACAGGAGCTCACTTTTTTCTTTGGCAACGCTGTTTGTTGTTGTGAAAGCAAGGGTTATCGCAATAAATAACAACCCAATAAGTTTAGTGGTTTTCATTGTTATGCTCCGGTTGGTCTTAATTCTGGTTATTGGTTTAACTGGTAGTTAGTTAGTTAGAATTAGTTGGTAGGTTTAAAATTAGCTTTGCGCGGCTTTTGGTTCGCTATATAGTAAATCCGCATGTGTACAACAGTTGCGGCCGTGATTTTTGCTGTAGTACAACGCATTGTCTACATCTTTGAATAACAGCTCGGGTGTGTTTGATCCGCGTGTATTCGGTATGCTGGCGACGCCTATACTGATGGTAACAACAAGCTCATCATCTATATCTTTTGCCAGGGGGGTGCTTTCAACAGCCTTGCGTAATTTTTCAGCTATTTCCATGGCGGCTCCTGCGTCAGCACGTTTGCATAATATTGCAAATTCTTCACCACCAATGCGGCATACGGCATCTGTCTGTCTAAGGTTTTCCACCAACGTGCTTGTCAGGGATTTTAAAACAGTGTCACCGACATAATGGCCGTAGGTATCATTGATGCCTTTGAAGAAATCGATATCGATGAGCAAAACGCTATTATCATCTCCATGCCGATTTGACAGGCCAATCTCGGTTGTCATGAGTTCATCAAAATGGCGACGGTTAAATAAACCAGTTAACGGGTCAGTGATTGACAGAAGTTTGAATTCTTCGTTGAGCTGTTTAAGTTGTTTGTTGGTTTCGAGAAGCTGTCTGTCAGCGACTTCCACTTTGGATTGAAGTTTTCTATTGGCTTCATTTAACTGGCTGCTGAGCTGATTGAACTGATTGGCCATGTGCCCAAACTCATCACTGGACGTTACGGGGATGGATTCCCCCAGTTCGCCGTCTTTGCCGATATTATTTCGCAGGTATTCAGTGATTTTACTTACCGGCCTTACAATGATGTATGACAAGGCCAAAAATTCACCAAGGGCGATGAGCAGAATGATGAGAGCCTCTCGCTTGAGTAGACTAAATTTCTGGTTTTCCAGACGTTCAAATGTGCGGGCTGTGCTCAGTCCCAGTTCCAGGTCACCCACTTGCTCGTCATCGATGAAGACTTTTTGACGAAAAACCACCATGGTATCCGGGGGGGCATCTTTGTATGAGATTCCTGATTCGCCCATGATGCTGCCCCGCGTATTGGTCACAACGGCATAGCTAATTTCATCGGAAGACGTTATTTCATCAAGCATTAACTGGATGGTGTGATAGTCGTAACCGACTATGCTGAAGGAAAGCGATTTGGCCACATAACGGCTGATATCTGTGCCGCGTAAATTGGTCTCATCGAGAATATTGGCACGTTCCGCACGCAAAGCCAGCCAGCCACTGATACTCAGGGCAAGAAGCAGCACGGTCAGTAAAACCAGCATCACTTTTTGGCGCACCCCGAGTTTAAATCGAAACGTGCTGGATTCGCTGGTTGTTGCTGAAAAATTAGGTAAATTGGCCATATTATAGTTTTTGGTAACGTGTTCCTCTGTTATCAGGGTATTCATCGGATAATTGGGGTAATTCTTAAGTTTTTCGGGGTGTTGGCAGGGGGTAGCGGGGGCGTCTGAGGCTGGGGAAATGGGCGAATCATGCTACAATCGCGCCTTTCTGCGGCTTCAGGCCAAAATTTAGTGGCCAGGCGCAGATGGGCAGCAAATAATTAAGAAATTTCCTGCAAATGAATCAGATATTTCCTGCAGAAGACAATTTTCTGGCGGGTGACAGTAGATATAGAAAACCAGAAGCGACAGGGGAGCAAAATGTTTAATAAAGACATGCAAATCGCCAGTTATGATGACGAATTGTGGAGCGCCATTCAGGCTGAAGAAGTGCGTCAGGAAGAGCATATTGAGCTGATTGCTTCAGAGAATTATACCAGCCCGCGTGTAATGCAGGCTCAAGGCACTGTTTTAACTAACAAATATGCCGAAGGTTATCCGGCCAAACGATATTATGGCGGTTGCGAAAACGTCGATGTGGCTGAGCAGCTGGCCATCGATCGCGCCAAAGAGCTGTTTGGTGCTGATTACGCCAATGTGCAGCCTCATTCCGGCTCCCAGGCCAATTCTGCGGTTTATCTGGCTTTGCTACAGCCTGGAGACACCATGCTGGGCATGAGCCTGGCCCATGGTGGCCACCTTACCCATGGATCCAAGGTGAGCTCTTCCGGCAAATTGTACAATGCTATCCAGTACGGTCTGGATGAGGCCACCGGTGAAATCGATTACGGTCAGGTTGAGGCTCTTGCCAAAGAACACCAGCCGAAAATGATCGTAGCCGGTTTTTCAGCCTATTCCCGTGTGGTGGACTGGCAACGTTTTCGTGATATTGCTGACAGTGTGGGTGCTTATCTGTTTGTGGATATGGCCCATGTGGCAGGTTTGATCGCGGCGGGCGTTTACCCCAGCCCGGTGGCTATCGCTGATGTGACCACCACCACCACACACAAGACCCTGCGCGGTCCCCGTGGCGGTTTGATTCTGGCCAAAGCCAACGAAGAAATCGAGAAAAAGCTTAATTCTGCCGTATTCCCGGGTACCCAGGGTGGGCCGTTGATGCACGTTATTGCGGGCAAAGCGGTGGCATTTAAGGAAGCTCTGGAACCGGAATTCAAAACCTATCAGCAGCAGGTTGTCGCCAATGCCCAGTCCATGGCGGGTGTTATGCAGGAGCGTGGCTACAAGATTGTTTCAGGTGGTACTGATAACCACCTTTTCCTGGTTGATCTTATCGACAAGGGTATAACTGGCAAACAGGCGGATGCGGCCTTAGGCGCTGCCAACATCACGGTGAACAAAAACAGTGTACCGAATGATCCGCAATCACCTTTTGTCACCAGCGGCATCCGCATTGGCACACCAGCGATTACCACGCGTGGCTTTAATGAGGTGGACGCACGCGAGTTGGGTTTCTGGATTTGTGATGTGCTGGATGATGTCGAGTCCATAGAAACTATTGAACGCGTTAAAGAGCAAGTGCTGGAAATTTGTAAGCGTTTGCCGGTATACGGATAAGTAGCAAGGCGCTAGTGACGAGTATCCAGGGAAACCCATTTGTTTTTTCTAGCTACTAGCTGCTCGTAACTCGATACTATAAAACATGCACTGTCCATTTTGCGATGCTGAAGACACCAAGGTTATCGATTCGCGTCTGGCGAATGATGGTTATGAGGTGCGCCGTCGTCGAGAATGCCTGACCTGCAGCGAACGTTTTACCACGTTTGAATCCGCTGAGCTGGTGATGCCAAAGCTGGTTAAAAATGATGGTCGACGTGAACCTTTTAATGAAGAAAAACTAAGAGCAGGCATCACTCGTGCTCTTGAAAAACGCCCCGTCAATTCCGAAGATATCGAATCTGCAGTCGAACGCATTAAAAAACAAATGCGTTCAACGGGGGATCGAGAAGTCCCGTCTGTAATCCTGGGCCATTGGGTAATGGACGAGCTCCGTGACCTGGATCATGTTGCCTATGTGCGCTTCGCATCGGTTTATCGTAGTTTTGAAGATGTGAATGCCTTCCGTGAAGAAATAGAGCGTCTAGAAAAAGCCCCCACCGCTGAGCAACGTCGCAACCAAATGACTTTGCTGGACGATGATGATGTCTCAAGCTGACGATTTTCGTTACATGGCGCAGGCTATTCGTCTGGCAGAGCGAGGCCTGTTTACTGCAGACCCGAACCCCCGTGTGGGTTGTGTGCTGGTCAATAAAAACGAGATAGTTGGCCGGGGCTGGCATCAACGTGCGGGTGAAGCGCACGCAGAAATTATGGCGCTGGGTGAAGCGGGTACTACAGCACAAGGCGCAACGGCTTATGTTTCGTTGGAGCCTTGTTGTCATCATGGAAAAACTCCACCCTGTAGCGATGCGCTGATAAAAGCGGGCGTGGCACGTGTTGTTGTCGCCATGGAAGATCCTAATCCGCAGGTTGCGGGTAAGGGTAACGCACAATTGCGAGAGGCAGGCATTGAGGTTGAGGTTGGTGTGATGACGGCTCAGGCAGAGGCCCTGAATCCAGGTTTTGTGCAACGCATGCGTCACGGTCGTCCCTTTGTGCGCTGTAAAATGGCCATGAGTCTGGATGGTCGTACCGCGATGGCCTCCGGTGAAAGCCAATGGATTACCGGAGAATCAGCCAGACTGGATGTGCATCGATTGCGTGCCCGAAGTTCGGCTATTGTTACTGGTATTGGGACAGTGCTGGCGGACGATCCATCGATGGATGCGCGCCTTGAAAACGAAGAGGTGTTGCAGCCGGTACGTGTAGTGTTGGATAGCCGGTTAAGAATGTCGGTTGACGCAAAAATGCTTTCACTGCCAGGGCGAACAATCATTTGTACGACCCCTGACACGGTCAGGAAGAATGAAGAAAAAATAACAAACCTTAAAGCAGCAGGCGCTGAACTTGTGCAATTGAAAGAAGAGAACGGTAAAATTTCGCTTCCCGCTTTGCTAATGTTTTTGAGTGTCGAAAATTTTAATGAAGTGTTGCTGGAGGCTGGTGCAACACTTAGTGGCGCTTTTATGCGGACCGGTTTGATTGATGAATTGGTGATTTACATGGCGCCTTTGTTGATGGGTGATGCTGCGCGTGGCTTATTAACGCTTCCAGGTGTCGCCAAAATGGGCGATACCAGTAAACTGGAAATAATAGACATTCGAACTGTGGGACAGGACTGGAGAATACGTTGCAAGATAAAAGAATAAAGATAAAAGGAAAGGCAGGCTAGTTTTTATTTTTATCGTTATTTTTTATCTTTGCTCTGATACTTTTACTCTGAAAATTATGTTTACCGGAATAATACAGGCTGTGGGAAATATTCAGTCACGTGAAATGCGTGGCGGCGATGCGTATTTGACAATCAATACCGGGTCGCTGGATATGGCCAGTGTGTCATTGGGCGATAGTATCGCTGTGAACGGCGTGTGTTTAACGGCT
>JAUWLO010000192.1 GCA_030613605.1 Gammaproteobacteria bacterium
CACCACGAAAGCCAGGTTCATCCGATATCCGTGATTATCTTTGCTGGGGCCATCCAGGGGGCCAATCCATGCATAGACGTGTTCGGAAAGTTTTTTGGGTACGGGCAGGATTTTTGTTGAGGGGCTGGCGAATGCTTGCAGGCTGAATGCGAATATTCCCAAAGTGAGGGCGCTAACCAACATTTTTACACTTCGTCTGGATGTGAAATTAGGCGCTAAATTTTTCACTGAACTTTTCATTGAAGGAAGTCTCTCTTATCTTTAAGTTAATTGTTTTTTGCTAAGCGCAGTTGTTTCTGGAAAACCGGATAGTTAATGGGTTCTTTATTTTTATAAGCGATACGTTTGCGTCTGGCTTCGTCCAGTAAATGATAACGTACTTCCGCATCGATTATTGTTGCGGCTCTTAAATTGTTTTTTGTGATTTCAATTGTATATTCGCGCTGTTCGCCGCGTGCTAATCGAGTGTCCCACAGGTCGACAATAATGGGCCGCCACATGATGGTGCGTTTCAGGGTGTGGTTTTCTTCATTCAGTACATTTCCCTGTTTATCCAGTACGCGTAATTGTACTGTCAAATGTCGATCGGGCGTGCCAGTGGGGATGTAGTGCGCAGCACCAGTATTTTTGAGTGTCAGTGTGAATTGTCGCTTGTCCGAATCATCACTTATCGTTTCTTTAAAACTAATCGTTAATCCTTTTTTCACCATTTCGGGATCATGTCCGCCACGCCACAGGTGTTGCCGTGTTGGCCTAATTTTTCCACCAGAAACCAGAGGGCGTTCTAAAAGTGGCATATGGCAGTTCACACAACCCAGAGCAGCGATTTCTTCCACGCTCATATCGCTGCTGTCTTCAACGTAATTTTTCCCCTGGGTGGTGCGGATTTCTGCTACGGTGCCGCAGGGTGGAAATTTAAAAAAGGTATCCCAACGTTCGCCGGAAACCACGTGGCAGCGCACGCATATCTCATTGCCACTTTCGATTTTTTCCACCGGATGCGGTGCATTGGTGTTACCTAGCACGCCTAGAATTTTTCCATCTCCATCTTTTCCGATACGAAAGTGACAGACATTACAGGTGACGCCTTCGTGTTGCAGTTGGGCATCAAAGTCTGGATTGGGTTCCAGGATAGGATCCCATTTGGCGGCATCATTAAAACCCATTACCTTAAATTTCTGTTGACGATCCAGAGGGATGTGACAGTTTTTGCAAATCTGCGGTGAACCATCAAACACCCAGTCGACCTGGAAATAGGGATCAGTCCAGGCCTGGCTGTGAATAGTGGTCGACCATTCGTCATAGAATTCACGGTGACAGGTGGCGCACTCTTCGGCACGCAGAGTCGGGAACATGGCCGGCGCATTGCTGGTATCTATTGGAAGTTCAAAGGCCGGGGATACGATGAAAATTTGCATGGGCCGCACGAAACGCCAGCCAAGAAATGCTACAAATAGAACAATAACAATAATGAGGATTTTCCGTTTCACCGTTATGAACCTAAGGGCGGGCCATGTGTTCTGTTAATTCTCATCTTTATCTTCGAGCTTGCTCCATTCACGTCTATTTATAGCATAGCCGGTAACTTTGCCAATAAAAGGTAATGACAACATGCCGGGTAACCAGCTTACCTGTTTGGGATCACGATAGGTGTGTATACCAATAGTCATTTTTTCGTGACCTTCTCTGGGCTGGTCTATATAAGTACCAAAAGCACGATCCCAGATTGATAAATTAAAACCGAAATTACTGTTGGTTTCGTTATCCTCAACCGAGTGATGTACGCGATGCATGTCTGGCGTCACTACAAACAGGCGAAGTACACGGTCTATTCCTAACGGTAATTTCACATTGGAATGATTGAACATCGCCATGCCGTTAAGTACCACTTCAAAGATCACTACTGCGACAACAGGTGGGCCAAGCACAACAATGGTGGCAAACTTAATCAGCATGGAAAGAATAATTTCGACGGTATGGAAGCGTGACCCAGTGGTAACGTCAAAGTCGAGATCGGCATGATGAACCCGGTGTAATCTCCACAGGGCAGGTACTGCGTGTACCAGAACGTGTTGTAAATAAATTATAAAGTCCAGCGCCACTACAGACAAGACAATGGATAAGGCAAAGGGCAGGGAATAATAGTTCAGCAGACCCCAGCCGTTTTCCGAGGCAAAAGCAGCAACACCCACAGCAGCAGCGGGGAACAGTAGACGCACAATAAAGCTATTGAGAAATACCAACCCCAGGTTGTTTGACCAGCGCACAGCTTTGGAAACAGTCAGTGCCCGACGAGGGGCGATGAGCTCCCATGTCGCCATCACCGCAAAAATACCCAAAAAGAAACCCAGCCGAATAGCGGGTTCATTTTGCATAACAAATTCATTTAAATTCATGAATGATAAAGTTCTCGTTTTATTGCTGCTGACTCATTATTGGGTGCTTGTACGCTCTACTACTCCATCTTGAACGTAACAGTGTTACCTTTTTCTTTGGTCCATTGATGCATGGAGCCATCGTACATTTTGACATTTTTGTTACCCAACACTTCGCTATACATAAACCAGCTGCCAGTAGCCAAATGACCGCTATTACAATACGTAATCATACTGCCTTTTGTGTTTATACCTAGTGCCCTGGATATCTCTCTCATTTCTTTTGCTGATGTGAATTTTATTTTTCCTTTTGGGCCAGTAAGTAATTCATTCGGCAGGTTTTTTGCGCCGGGAATATGGCCCTTGGCATAGACGTAAGATTTTTTCCATGTGCCCAGATACTGGGGTACAGAGCGAGTATCGATTAGCTGAATTTTTGGATTCTTGATAGCTTTTTTGACATCTTTACTGGTGGCCAGAATTTCTTTGCGTTCGGCAGTTGCGACCCAGTTACCCTTTTTAGCCTTACTTGCGGAGATGCTGACTTTGCCGCCATCTTTTAGCCATTGAGCCATGCCGCCATTGAGTATGGACATTTTGTCATGACCAAAATATTTCAGGCTCCAGTAAAGCCGGGTTGCTCCCGTCATGTCGCCATTACCTTCGCCTTTGCTAACAATGATGATGGTGTCGCCCTTGTTGACACCGACTGATTGCATTAATTTCTCAAATGCATTCTTGTTCAGTAGCATTTTTGATATTTCACGTTCGTTGATTATTTGTTTGGTGCGAAGTTTTTTGTAGTTGACTAAGTTGGCACCCGGAATGTGTCCGGCAACTTTTGCTAATTTTAATTTGCCAGTTTTTTTGTTCTTTTTGTATATGGGTTTTGCTGTGAAGCTTTTGGTGTCCTTGCGTACATCAAGGATGATCGTTTTATCGAGGTTAGATTTAAGCCAGCCAGTGTCGGCTAGTGGGCCGGGAAGATTGGCTGCCATAGTGAATGTGCTTATTGTTATTAGTGCTATTAAGGCAATAGTGTGATGTAGAATTTTCATGAGTTACCTCCCGACGGCGTTATGCATTGTAATGCGACATGCTGTTTAAATTGGCGAGTGATTTCATATCGTTGAACAGATCTATCTTCTGGTGTGATAATAGATAAATACTACGGTCTTGTAATGTTTTATATATTCCCTGTTCTTGTGCGAATGTTTTGATTTGTTGGTCTCTTTTTGTCAGAGTTTCTTTCAGGGTTTGTTTGTAGAATTCCATCATTGCGAGCAACCACTGTTCTATCAATTTAAGCCCCTTAGATTCTTTTTCCAACAGGGCATCCAGTTTCTTTTCCAGTTGGTCGGCATTGCTCCATGTTTCACCTGTAACCCAATGATTAACGGTAAACCATCGCAATGGCTGGCCCAGGCTGTCCATGCTGAGCCCAGCGAGATGGCTCCATTGTGTCTTTTCAGAACTGGCGTCACTTCTAACGTTAGTTCTGAGAAAGATATGAAAATGCCCATGCTCTGCGTCTGGTCGCGTTGAAGCAGTATGGCAGTGGTAATAGGCGCGAAGTCCCATGTTAGAAAATGACAACTGAGGGTCAGGATATTTTCGTTTGAATTCTACGAAATCATTCTCAGGCAGGACGGATAACACAGGGTTACTATCTAGGGATGCGAATACATTAATACAGTGTAAGAGCGTGTGGTTTGTCATTCGGTTTACATACCACAA
>JAUWLO010000234.1 GCA_030613605.1 Gammaproteobacteria bacterium
GCATTTTATTTTCTGCATGAATTAATCCCTAATATAAATAGCAGTCAAGACTGGGTGGCGGTGGGCGTTATCAGCTTTATTGCCATTTTATGCATGTACGCATCTGTCAGAACGGTCCAGCTTAAATTTTCACATGTGAAAGGGCTGAAGTTAACAAAGGAGATGACGCCGGATTTGTTTGATGTTATTGCTGAGGTTCGTTCTCATTTTAAACGACCCGCAATAAAAAACATTGTGATCACTGAAAAATTTGAGTGTCGCATTGAAAGCGTCCCCAGACTGGGGATTCCTGTAGCCTCATTTAACACGTTGGTTATAGGCCTTCCAATGATGCAGACATTATCTCCGGAAGAATTCAGGTGTGAACTTTCTCGTTGCATTGGTCAATACTCAAAAGTTATCCCGAGTCTTACGTTGTTCGTTTACAAATCCCATAACTTATGGTCCATGTATAATGAATCACTGAGAAAAAATAAAAAATTTGGCACCAGTCCTCTGCGCTGGTTTTTCAAAACATATTCCAGATTATTTGAAGTAATCGCCGCCCCCGCCATTCGTATGGAAGAGCTGGAGGCAGATTTGTTCGCGCTTGAGTACATAAATGAAAAAGAAGTATTTGAAGCATTAAAATCAGAAGCAATTAGCCGAACATTACTGAAAACACATTACTGGCCTAATGTTCGTAGCATGGTTATGAAACATCCCAATGTGGCGATAAAACCATTCGCCAATCTTGAAAATGCTGTGCGTACCGAAGCGTTACAAAATAACCGTAAGAAATGGCTGGGTGAAGCGTATTTAACGGGGCAATTCCCTGGTGATCTAATGCCAAGTTTTCGGCAAAGAATGGAATACATCGGCCATTCAAAAATGCGATCCATTCCTGTGCTGGGAATAAATTCGGCAGAAAAATACCTGGGGGACACCAAAAAGAACATTATTCCTATTATTGATAAATTATGGCGTTCTTCAACATTGTCTCACTGGGTGAGGGAATATAAAGAACAGCGTAGAGACATAGGTATAATTAAAGACCTGAGCAGAAAATCACAAAAAAATATTCTCTGGCCAAAAGATATTATTTGTTATGCCTGTCTGGCAAAAAAACTTCGAGGTTATACTTTTAGGAGTTCGGTTAATAAACTAATGAAAAGAAATCTTCGCAATGTAACATCAGATTTTATTTCTAGCCGATTGCGCAGCCAGAAACGATCAAGCGATGTTATTCAGTAATGATGTTATTCAGTAATATTATTTTGAGATAATCAGGAAATGTCCGGGAAGGTGGGGGCAGTTTGGCGTAGGTTATTCTTCAATAAAGCTTAAGATCCATTCCTGAAGATCATCGGGTGAATCCAGTAACACATCAGCCCGCCAGTCTTGCGGGTTATCATCCTCTCCTATATATCCAAACAGGGCTACAGCCGTGCGCACTCCGGCATGCCGGCCTGCCTCAATATCACGTTCCGCATCACCAACATAAAGACATTGTTCAACATCGCTGCCAGCCAGGTGGCAACCATGCAGAATAGGCTCTGGATGTGGTTTACGATTTTCGCAGGTGTCGCCACTGATAATGCATGCCGCCCGTTCTGTAAGGCTTAACGATTCCATCAATGGTTCAGTCAGCCAGCTGGGTTTGTTGGTTACTACGCCCCAGTTCATGTCTTCATCTTCAATGGCGCAGAGCAAATCCTGCATGCCGGGGAAAAGTTCCGTTTCCCGTGTAATGTTCTCCCGGTATATTTCTAACAAACGTTGGCGCAGGAGTTCGAAATCCTGATGCTCTTCTTCTATACCGAAACCCAGCTTTATTAATGCAATGCCGCCGTGTGAAACAACGGGTCTGATGGTTTCAAAAGGTAATGCTTCCTGTCCCTGTTCCTCCAGCACACAATTAAGTGCATAGGCGAGATCGGGTGCCGTATCGGCAAGAGTGCCGTCAAGATCAAACAGCACAGTACGAATTGGTAATTGATTATTCACAGGTGTTTCATGGAGTGAAATTATTTTCTGCGGACACTATGCGTTACGAACATTATGCGCTACGAACACAATGAGCCAGGTAATTTACATCCAGATCACGGCCTAGCTTGTATTGTTGCGTGAGTGGGTTGTAGGTCATGCCGGTAAGATCGTGCATTTTAAGGCCGGCATGGCGTGCCCAGCTTTCCATTTCAGAAGGGCGTATAAACTTGGCGTAGTCATGAGTGCCTTTGGGCAATAGACGCAGCAGGTACTCGGCACCAACAATGGCAAACAAATACGATTTTGGGTTGCGATTAATGGTAGAGAAAAACACCGTGCCGCCAGGTTTCACCAGTTGTGCACAGGCTGCAATAACAGAAGAAGGGTCGGGAACGTGCTCGAGCATTTCCATACACGTTACAACATCAAATTGTGCGGGGTGTTGTTCGGCCATGGCTTCGGCGGTGATTTGTTGATACTCAACGTTGACGCCACATTCCAGCCCATGCAATTTCGCCACTTTTAATGGCGCTTCGCCCATATCGATGCCCGTTACCGTAGCACCTTTGATGACCATGCTCTCGGCGAGTATACCGCCACCGCAGCCCACATCGATGACAGTTTTCCCCCTTAAATTGCCATCTTTGTGCCCACCGCAGCGTTGGTCGATGTAGTCGAGCCGTAATGGATTGATTTCGTGAAGGGGTTTGAACTCACTTTGCGGATCCCACCAGCGCGAAGCCAGTGCTTCGAACTTGGCGATTTCAGCGGCATCGGTGTTGTGGTGCTCGGAGGAGTTGAATGTTGTATCCGTCATGTGCGAAGAATAGCGTATTCTGGGTTTTTAGTCCCTACCTCGGGAGAATATAAGAGGTTATATTCCTAACCGCTATGATCTTTCCATGATGGGAGTAGGTGGGGAAACAGTCGGCGTTTGTCAGCAGCACTGAGCGCCTTCATTTTTTCGATATTATGGTCTGGAATATTTTCAGGGTTGGCGTAGTGTTGTAATGCCGCCTCGATACTGGCTTCTCGAATAATGTGCAACAGCGGATAGGGTGAACGATTGGTGAGATTTTCCGGTGAGTCAGGCGCAGTTCCGGCAAAACAATATTGAGGATGGAAACTGGCAATCTGATATTGCCCCGTCCATGAAAATGTATCGAGCAATGCATCCACTAAATCCAGAAACTGATTATAGGCGTCGAACTCATGCAGCATGTTGGGGATGACGATGAGTGTGGTTTCAATACCGGTTTCAGTTCCTTCTGTTGGTTGCTCATCAGTTGGCGGTTTTTCAATTGGTCGATCGTCCATCAGGGTGAGTTCAGACTGAAGCATCTCCAATAATCCGGCCTCCGTATCGTCCTCAAATACTTCGATTCGAATTTTCCCGTTGCCAAAGGGTTTGGCCGCAAACGGGCACAGGTTAAGACCAATGACCACATCTTCCAGCCAGCGCTCAACCTCTT
>JAUWLO010000011.1 GCA_030613605.1 Gammaproteobacteria bacterium
CGCGAAGGTCATCCATGCTGAAGGTGAATTGCAGGCTGCCGAAAAATTAAAGGAAGCTGCAGTGATACTCTCTCAACAAAGCCAGGCATTGCAGTTGCGTTATCTACAAACGCTGACAGAAATTGCCAGCGAACGAACCAATACCATCGTTTTCCCATTACCCATGGACCTGGTGGAGTCCATGATGAGTAAGATTAACAAACCAGGAGAGGTCAATTTAACAAAGCGAATGCATATACCCATTTGTAAAAATTAATCGACTGCACCTGTGGTCAAAAAAGAGTGGTTTCTCCGTGCCCAGAATTCAGTTTGGCATCGGGATAATGTTTCACAATTAAAGCAAATAAATTGGATCCCATTCTTCCGATAAATAGGAATCGCTATCCAGATGCCTGGCGAGGGTGGGGAGAACGCCTGTTGTTATGAATGCGGTGCTTTATTGATTGAGCGTGATGGCTTTGCCGTTCGCCTGAACCGCATTCGGCATGGCAGCTGTCTGGATTGTGGTGCACACACGTGTTGTCGCCAATTTATACTATGCATCCGCAATAAAACACTTTGGTTTTAATCAAGCCCGTATATGGGCGCAAGCCGGCTGGAATTTAAAAGACCGCAATAGGGATGATGAATTATTTTTTGTTATAGGAATTGGTGCTGATTTTACCTTGTAGATGGGCGTAACCTGAAAGGTTGTCGGTTAAGACTTTATCAAGGACTTCTCAACTATTTCAGTGGCTTAAACTTCACTAGTAACAATGGTAACAATGTGAGGTCGGCGATTAGCGCGACTATCATGGCAAAACCTGTGAGCAGACCGAAATAAATTGTCGGTATAAAATTGGAAAGCGCTAAGATGGAGAAGCCTAGTGTGATTGTGACCGTGGTGTAGTACATGGCTTTTCCGATACTGGCGTGACATCGACGCACCGTTGCCCAGTAATCGTGATCTTTAGGGTATTCTTCCATAAACCGGTGGATATAATGAATGGTGTCGTCCACGGCAATACCTATGGTAATTGCCGCGATAGTAATCGTCATAATGTCTAAATGTATATCCAACCAGCCCATCAAACCAAGGACAAAAGCAGCGGCAACTATATTAGGTATAATAGCAATCGCGGCTATTTTTACTGAGCGAAATAAAACCATAAACATGAGCATAATGGCCAGAAACACAACGCCAATAGTCAATATTTGTGACTGAAAAAGACTTTGTAACATGTTGTTATAAAGCACAAGCATGCCTGTTAAATTGATTTGTTTTTTCTCCAGGCCGAATTTCTCTGATAGGTCAATTCGTATTTTGTCAATTAATGCCTGGCGTTGCAGCGTCACATCTGATTCAAAAACACGAATGGCGAATCGCAATTGATTGCCATCTTCAGACATATAGGGATCAAATAGTGTTTTCTTGATTGATTCCGGCAGCCGCTTATGCATTACCGCTAAGGATATGTTGTCTAGCGGCTCGTCATTGTTAATCTGTGTCAGCAGCTTCATTGTCGTAGCTATTGACAAAACCTTGCCGGTCTCCGGCAACTGCTCCAGATACTGATGAATTTGTTCTACGGTTTCCAGCTGAAATACATTAAACCAATAGCTGGTGCCACTAATGCCGGCGCTTTCCTCATCGGTACTTTCATAGGCACTCTCGTCATCGAATAAGTCCTCATCAGCTAGTTCATTGATATACTCATAATAGGACTGATCGGGTTCAAGAATGACATCTAATGGTGTGGTGCCGCCCAGCTCACGGTCAAGCTTAACCATGCCTTGATGTATTTCAGTCGATTCCTTGAAGTAGTCGATAAACCGGTTCTCAACGGTAAGGGATGTAATCCCAATAACACTTAAAATCATTAGGAATACATATGCGATCAAAACCACATTTCCATTTCGACGAATCAGATTCGCAAAGAAAGTCGTTATTGCACCGGTGAAATCGCGTTGCGATCTCGGCTGGCCGGGCGTTAAAAACATTAATGTTGTAGGAAATATAAGGAAGGAAAAGATGAATGCCAGCGCCACACCGAACACCATCATCCAACCAAAATCGATAACTGGCCGAATGCCGCTAACGAGCAATGACCCAAATGCAACCATGGTTGTTATTGCAGTAAAAAAGGCAGGTTGCGCCTTGCTGCGTAGAGTCTCCCACAGTATGAGCTTTTGTTGTATTTCGGGATTTGCACTATGTAATTCCTGGTAACGAACGATTAAGTGCACAGTCAACGATAGGGTGATGATCAGTAGCAGAGAAATAAAGTTAGAGGAAACAACCGTAACTCGCCACTCCATTAGTCCCAAAATACCAATCATAGAAAGAGCGGCGATAGAACAAATAATCATGGGTAAAATCACCCAGCGTGGTTTTCGGAAAAACACCGTGAGCAATATCACCAAAAAACACAGTACGCCTAATCCAAAAACACGAATATCGTGTCTAATGTAGTCAATAATATCGGACACAATCATCGGAATGCCGCCCAAATGCATCTCTGCCTTATTTCGGTGATTGTGCAGCGCCTTGCGTATAGCAGCAATATCAGCTTGTTCCTGATCCAATAATGCATCGCTATAATATTTAAATTGTGTGGAGACCTCATCAAGCTCTCGGTTTTCTTGCACAGTGAGTGTTTTTAATAAGCGCTTTTCGCGCAGACTATCTCGCTTTTCTCGCAGGTTTTGATAGGTTTCATCGTGTTTGAATATTACCTGGAGTGCCGTTGTCTTGCCGTCTTGACTGACCAAATGATTACTATACAGCGGGCTTTCGCGAAATTCCTTTTCCGCTAAAATGACATCCATACCGGGGCTGGTGAGTGTCGGGATACTTTCTTGAAGCTGAGATAAATTAATCTTTGGGCTATTGATAAGTGGCACGTCGAGTATGCTGGTCACACTCTCCACGCGTGTAATTTGTTCAAGTTCGGACTTGAGTGTCCTAATGTCGTCTAGTATTTGTTTAGAAAAAAGATCGGAATATGGCGTATAAGTGATAATTAAATAGTCATCCGAGCCATAACGCGCACGGATGGATCGGTAGTAACGTAAGTCCTCGTCATTTTCTAAAACCAGAGAATCCGAAGTTGCATCCAGCTTAAATTCATTAATAAAAATACCTAAAAATGTGGCAAATAGCAGGGTAATGAAAAGTGTCGTCGCAGGCCGCTCGAGAACCAACTGTTTATATATCAACTTAAGTGAGGTTTTCATCGCGATAATAATTTTTACGGATCTGATTGTTAAGCTGAATAATATTTTCCAAAGACTGCACATCATTAGATGCTGCAGAACACGCTGGATATAAAGTTAAGATAGGCTTTCCTCATTTTCAGCTGTATAGCGCGTATTGCACATCAGAATATTCTCCTTCCAATGTATGGGTGGCTAATTCGTAACCACTATTTAAAACGATAGCTTAGAGTGTGAAACTATTCTACTGAAAAACCATTGTGTGTTAGATCAGGGTCTGCTTTCTCGACACAACATCAGCTTAAGAGTCTGTGGGGTGTAGATGGTGCGACGCTCGAGAGATGATAATGGAGCAATGGGGCCCGGTGGTAGCGTTAGTAACTTTCTCATATAGTGGCTTTGGTTTTAGGTGCCTTCTTGCCACGAGCTTAGATAGGCCTGTTGCTCTGCGGTGAGTTTATCAATGGTGATGGCCATGGCATCTAACTTTAAACGGGCCACTTCGCTGTCGATCTCTGCCGGTACAGTATGCACATCGGCGCTGAGTTGACCAGCATTTTGCACTAAGTGTTCTACGCACAGTGCTTGATTGGCAAAACTCATGTCCATCACGGCAGCGGGGTGTCCTTCGGCAGCCGACAGGTTTACCAAACGTCCCTCTGCCAGTATTCGCAAGCTGCGTCCATCGGCGAGTTTGTATTCGTCCACGTATTGCCGAGGTCTATGTTTAGAGATAGCCATCCCTTCCAGTGCCGGGATATTGATTTCCACATCGAAGTGACCAGAGTTGGCCATGACGCAGCCGTCTTTCATTACTTCAAAATGTGCCTGGTCAACCACGTGTTTGTCGCCAGTCGCGGTAATAATAAAGTCACTTTGTTTGGCGGCTTCAATCAACGGCATAACCTGGAAGCCATCCATGTTGGCTTCCAATGCACGCAATGCATCCACTTCGGTCACAATAATCTTTGCACCCATCCCCCGTGCTCGCATGGCGATGCCTCGGCCACACCAGCCATAACCAACAACGGTAAACACTCTTCCGGCAAGCAAAATATTGGTCGCACGAATTACGCCATCCAGGGTGCTTTGTCCCGTACCATAACGATTATCGAACAGGTGTTTGGTATAGGCATCATTAACGGCAATAATTGGGTACTGTAGTGCGTTATCCCTGGCCATAGAACGTAGACGGATAACACCGGTCGTGGTTTCTTCAGTACCGCCGATGATATCTTCTAGTAGATCTTTATGGTGTTGATGAAGTGTGCTGACTAAATCTGCACCATCATCCAGGGTAATCTGTGGCCGATGCGCTATGACGGCTTCGACATGTTGGTAATAGCGTTCCTTATCCTCCCATTTAATGGCAAAAGTCGGAATTTCATAATGACGCACTAAGGCCGCAGCGACATCGTCCTGGGTGCTTAAAGGGTTGCTGGCGCATAACACCACCTGTGCACCACCGGCCTTGAGGGTACGTGCCAGGTTGGCGGTCTCCGTGGTGATGTGTAAACAAGCACCAATTCGCAGGCCCTGTAGTGGCTTCTCCTGGCTAAACCGATCCATCAAGTCACGAACCACGGGCATTTCACTCAGCGCCCAGTTGATTCGTTCCTGTCCTTGCTCCGCAAGATTTATATCTTTGATATCATATTCCACGCGGTTCTCCGTTTAGGATAGATACGAATTAAATTCATTATAGGCTGCCATTGAAAGTATAGTGGTATCCGCAAAGGGGTCTATAATAAAAGTATGCGGCGCTTGCTTTTGTATCATATGCCGCATGGATGGTTAAGGGCCGGGATAATATTGGTCATAATTTTAATAAGAATGAGACTGCATTATGCTTCAGATAAAACGCCTTGTTTTAGATATACTGAAACCCCATCAGCCGGACGTGTTGGAGTTTGCGCGAGCCATTGCTTCCCAGGTAGAAGACAGTTGTGTAAAACTTAAGGTGCTCGAAATGGATGATAAAACAGAAACCCTGGAACTTATCGTCGAGGGTTCAAATTTAGAGCTAGATACAATTGTCTCCGCGATTAATGAAATGGGTGGTTCACTGCATAGCGTAGACGGTGTGGAAGTGATGAATGTGGAAGAAGAATAGTCTTAACTAACTAATAACTCATTGAGTAAGTTAACTAGAGTTACCATCTCCATGCCATTCGAACCATTTCGACGCATCCAACAATTCGTTTTCATCAGTCAATCATACGACATCGCCCGTCGCTATTTTGTGGTGAACAGTTTTGACGGTGCCCTTACCATGCTGGGTTTGCTATTGGGATTCCATGTTAGCAAGGGTGTTGACCTGGAAGTTGCCATACCTGCCTGTTTAGGTGCTGCTATCGCGCTGGCCATGAGTGGTCTCACCAGCGCCTATTTGAGCGAAAAGGCAGAACGAAAAAGGGAGTTCAAAAAACTCCAGGATGCCATGGTTTCCGATCTCAGCGGTTCAGCACAAGATAAGGCATCGCGCTGGGTGCCTGTCTGGGTAGCGTTGATCAATGGACTGTCACCACTGTTGATGTCATTGATTATCATCACACCCCTGTGGCTGGTACAGTTGGGATTTGAACTGCCACTCGGCCCATTTGAATCGGCAATTGGCGTTGCCTTTGCTTTGATCTTTCTCCTCGGTATTTTTCTGGGGCGGGTTAGTGGAACGTTTTGGCTGTTTTCTGGGCTACAAACACTGATCATTGCCCTGGTTACGGCATTCTTGATTTACCTCATTGTCTGATCGTTATCTTGTCGACCTAAGTGAAAGAACAAAGTTGATTAAACCTGAGCATATTAAGAAAGGCACCTGGGTCGAGGTTAGCAAAATAGTGCTACCCGCAGGTAATCGCTGACAGCAGGTTCCCGAAGACACCTCCTAGCAACCCCTGGTAATGTGGGTGAACGACTTTATTATTTTCATGAAGAGTAGGGTTTTATAATGGCACCGCAGACCGTAACAAGGCCACATAAGATACCGATAATTATTAAGGTTCTAGCAACTTGTTTTCTCTTTGTTGTCATACCGGTTTATTGGGTAAACCTCGGCCCTGATAATTTTCTCTGGGGGTGTGATATTGCACTGTTTATAACGACGCTTGCGCTGTGGCGTGAGAGCCGCTTTCTTGCCAGCATGATGGCGGTTGGCGTGTTACTACCGGAAGTGTTATGGAATATTGATTTCTTTTTTCGATTACTTTCCGGTAATCATGTATTTGACCCTGGTGTGACAAGCTACATGTTTAATGTCCAGGTTCCATCAGTAGTCCGGGGCATATCTTTTTTATTTCATATTTATTTACCGATCATTTTGATATGGATGCTTTTTCGGCTGGGTTATCAACGTATGGCCTGGCTAGCACAAACTGCCCTGGCCTGGGTAATCCTACCTCTAACGTATTTGTTGACCGATCCTGTTGATAATATCAACTGGGTATACGGTCCTGGCAGCGAGGTTCAACAGTTGGTCCCTGGTCCAGTTTTTGTGGTGATATTAATGATTTTATTTCCTATAGTTGTTTATCTACCTTCACATTTGATCCTGAACAAATTGTTTGGCAAAGACCATAAGGAAAGGTTGATAAAAAGTAGGGGTAGGTAGTGCCTCAATAAAAATAAAGGATTTTCGGATATGGCTAATATGACGAATCTTCGGCAGGAAAGGACTCGATGGAACAGCAAACTCGCCTTCTTTAGAGGTTTCCTTCAACACCCAGATCAAGTTGGTTCCGTCGTTCCAAGTTCTAAGTTTCTAGAACAGCGTCTTGTTGATATTGCATCAATCGACAAGGCCAGGACAGTTGTGGAACTTGGCCCTGGTACCGGCGGTACCACTCAGGCCATTCTCGATGCCTTGCCAGATTATGCAATGTTCCTTGCCATTGAGCTCAATCCTGAGTTTGTATCATTGCTAGAATCCAATACAGATCCGCGTCTTATCGTTCACCATGGCAATGCCGAACAAATTGGGCAAGCCCTGGCACTTTACGATATTGCGCGTCCTGATGTAGTGGTTTCTGGGATACCTTTTTCCACTATGCCCAGTAACCTTGCACTGCGAATTCTTCATAGCATTTGGTCCTGTCTCGTTCCGGGCGGACATTTTGTCGCTTATCAATTTCGAGGACGAGTGGCTGACTTAGGTCGAGAGTTCCTTGGGACACCAGAAATCAAAGTGGAATTACTCAATGTGCCGCCTGTAAGAGTGTATAACTGGCGTAAGCCGAGTACGCTCGAATAAAAAATAGAAAGCCATCAACCACAGTCAATTCAGTCTCTAGCTGGTTTCTTTCTTTAGACCATAAATCCAGCCCTTTCTGGCTAACCATTTTTCTATCTCAACCGCAATTAATACAACCAGGGGCAGAGTGAAACAAACGGTTAATTCTTCCGTGGTCAATGGCGTGGTGTGAAAGATGAGATTGAAAAACGGGTGATAGATGACTAACAATTGAAGTCCAATGGTCAGTATCACCGTGCCCAGCAAGGGGAGGTTGCCCATCAGGCCGATACTGAAGAGTGATTCTCGTTCGGAACGAATCACAAGGGCATTCACCAATTGCGAGAAGGTCAGGACGGTAAAGACGACGGTCTGCCAGTTTTGGGAGCCACTGTGATAAGCCCAGGCCAGAGCAGCAAGGGACAGTCCGCCGATGAGCAGCCCAGTCAAGGCGATGTGTTGCCACATGCCATGGGCGAATATGCTTTCTTCTGGGGGACGGGGTGGTCGCTGCATAATGCCGCGTTCCTGAGGCTCAGCGGACATGGCTAAGCCTGGCAGGCCATCGGTCACCAGATTGATCCACAGGATCTGAATGGGCAGCAGAGGCAGGGGCAGTCCTAGAAAAGGTGCCAGAAAGAGGGTCCAGATCTCCCCGGAATTGCTCGTCATTGTGTATTTAATAAATTTTCGAATGTTATCGAAGATGCGCCGACCTTCACGTACGGCACGCACAATGGTGGCAAAGTTGTCGTCGGTAAGCACCATGTCGCTGGCCTCACGCGCAACATCCGTCCCTTTCAGGCCCATGGCAATACCGATGTTGGCCCGTTTGAGGGCTGGGGCATCATTGACACCATCTCCGGTCATCGCGACATATTCACCGCGTTTCTGTAAGGCGGTAACAATTTTAATTTTCTGTGTGGGTGACACCCGTGCATAAACATGAATATCTTTGACTTTTTGCAGGAACGCTTCCTCTGATAGCCGTTCCAGATCTTCTCCCGTAAGGACACCGTTATCGATACTGATACCTAATTGCTCGGCGATGGCCTGCGCCGTACCGGGATGATCGCCTGTGATCATGACAGGTGTTATCCCAGCAGATCGGCAGTCCTCAATGGCCTGGGTGACCTCGGGCCTGGGTGGGTCTATCAAACCAACCAGGCCGAGCAAGGTCAGCTCGGATTCCACAGATTCCACGCTTAAATCGGCAGGTAATTTGGGAAATTTCCGCATGGCGATGGCCAGAACACGATAACCATGATTCGCGAGATCACTCGACTGCTGCAGTAGGGCCTCACTATTCAAGTCGATTTCACCCTGGGTGGTGAGCTGATGCCTGCACAAGGGAAGAATGGCCTCTGGCGCCCCTTTGCTGAAAGCGACAACAGAATCGTCCACCTGATTCAGGGTAGTCATGGTACGACGATCAGCATGGAAGGGTAGTTCGGCGAGTCTTGGCAGCGATTTTTCGAGTTCAAACTTGTCGCACTCTGCATCCAGTGCACCAAGATAGAGGGCAATTTCAGTGGGATCACCGGTGATTTGACGCTTGAAGTCTCGATTGACATTGGTGCACAGGGCCAGTGCCCTGGTCAGCCATTGCCACAATTCGTTTCGGTCTTTACGCTGGTCGCCGGTTTCACTCAGACTATTAATGTCACGGCCGTCCGCATGAATGACGGCCAGACGCATTTCATTGAGGGTCAGCGTGCCCGTTTTATCCGCACAGATATAGGTGACTGAACCCAGGGTCTCTACAGCGGATAGCCGGCGCACCAAGGCATTGCGTCGCCCCATTTTCTTTGCGCCAATGGCCAGCGAAATAGCCACCACCGCGGGAAGCGCTTCCGGGATTGCGGCGACGGCAATACTGACCGCGGTCAGCAGCATGAGAAGTATTTCTTCACCACGTAGCAGACCACTGATAAAAATTATGGCGGCAATAATGAGTATGGCGACGGCGATACGCTTTCCAAAGCGTGCCAGCCTATTCTGTAATGGGGTAAGCACATCCTCTGCTTCGCGTAGCAGGGTGGCAATGCGCCCCAGCTCAGTCAAAGCGCCGGTAGCGACGGTAATGCCCATGGCATGACCACGAGTAACATGGGTGCCCTTATAGGCCATGTTAAGCCGATCCCCTATGGGGATATCCGGGGCATCGATAGCTGATGTGTGCTTGGCAACAGGCAGGGATTCCCCGGTTAACGCCGCTTCCTCCACTTCAAAATCTACCGTATCAAAAAGGCGTAAATCGCCAGGGACGATATTACCCGCTTCCAAAAATACGATATCACCGGGAACCAGGTCATCGGCAGGGATGTGCTGGATGTGACCACTTCGGCGTACATTGGCCTCGGGTGAGGTCATCTTACGTAAGGCGTCAAGGGCCCGTTCAGCACGATATTCCTGTACTGATCCAATAACAGCATTCAGTACCACAATAATCATAATAACCAGGGTGTCAGCGATTTGGCCCATGGCACCCGCAAGAATGGCCGCGACCAACAGCACGATGATCATCACATCGGCAAACTGATGCAGAAATTTCTGCAGGAAGGTGGTTTTAACCGCTTCTTCTATGGCGTTCGCACCATATTGCGTGGTACGCAGGGAGACTTCTTTTGGGTCAAGGCCGTGGCCAAGATTTACATCGAGGTCAGTGGCTACTTCTGTTGTAGTGCGGTTATGAAAAGCCTGATTTGAGTTCATGTTGTTTGTACGCAAGTACAGATTAGATCTTTGTATTTTTTAACATGATAGATCAGCCTGGGGAATTTAAGTGCCATTTCTAACATATGTTAGACATAGGTTAGAAATGTGATGATGAGGTAGTTCGCGTAATAGTTTCACGTAATAGCTTCAGAGTAATTTTAATGCTGAACTGCTCTGCCAGTTGCTGTTGTATCTCGGCAAGGTTCTGCGGGGGTGGGCTAAGACGTGTAATGAATGCATTGATGTCTTCATGTATCGCCCATGGGTAGATTAACCAACGCCATTTAATAATTCTTTTGGCAAAATAATCCACCTGGTATTGGGTCACCCGCTTGTCATGCATGACAGCCGTTCGCACCTCCTGGGGTTGGAAACCCTGAATATGTTCTACAGCCAGCTGCAAAGTGTCGCCACTGTCGTTCACATCATCCACAATCAAAACACGTTGATCTTTGATATCCACACAGAGTGGATAGCGTATAACCGCTTCGGCCTGTTTGTCCGAGCCTGACAAATAGTGCTCGATCTTGATACTGGTCAGGGCCATGATATCCAGAGCATCACACACCAGGCGTGCAGGTATGTAACCGCCACGGCCAACTGCTACCACTACATTGGGTTTATAGTTAGAGGCCTGTATCAAGCCAGATAAACGGTGGCAGAGGCGATGAACCTCACCCCAGGAAACCAACTCGCAAGCTAGAGTATCCGGCATATTTAAAAGATAGTTTGTTCCATAAGGTAAAGCACGTATTCCTGGACTATTATTAACATGTAGGAAAGCTTTAAAGAAAATACAAAGGAGTTTAACCAGGCATTTTGTTCAGGAGCCTAACCATAAAGATGGGGGGAAGCAATGCAACAACCGCTACAAATCACCTTTCGAGATATTCCACATTCAGAAAATGTAGAAGTCGTCGTCCGCGAAAAGGCGGAGAAATTAGATCAATTCTTTGACAAAATAATGACCTGTCGGGTCATGGTCGAATCACCACACTCACATCATCATCAGGGCAGGCTTTACCACGTACGTGTAGACATCACCGTTCCTGGGGCTGAGCTGATAGCAAGTCGATCTCCAGATAAACATCATGCACATGAAGATGTCTACGTGGCGATTCGTGATGCCTTCGATGAGGCTAAACGGCAATTACAGGATTACAAACGCAAACTTGAAGGTAAAATCAAAGCACATGAAACACCGCCTCATGGGCAGGTATATGAATTGGTGCCAGATCAAGACTACGGCAGGATTCAGACCGAAGATGGTAGAGACATCTACTTTCACCGCAACAGCGTCGTGCGTGGAGACTATGATGATTTAGAAATTGGTAGCGAGGTGCGGTTTGTAGAGGAGGCCGGTGAGGAAGGGCCTCAGGCCAGTACCGTTCATGTTGTAGGGAAACATCATATTGCCGATTAGTTATCGATTCGATGCTTACTAAGGAGTACGTAAGTATGTGAAAGCTAGGATATGGTCTACTTTGGGATACAGGTTGTTCATATAAAAGAATTATGGATTTCACAAAGACGGTTTATGCGCACATAGTCAGGAGGACACACACCATGAACATAACAGCATATCAACGGATCGTAGGAGCATTACTGCTAGTTTTTCTGAGCTTAACAGTTGGCTCACTTTATGTGCAGGCGGCAGAGAATCCCGCATTCTGGAAATACAAGGTAAAAGGTGATTTCGCAACTGTTCTGTCCGACATCAAATCCGGTTTAGAGGCGGATCAGTTCCTCATTACCGGCGAGGAGAACCTGTCCAAAGGGCTGGAAAATAACAAACAGATATTCGGCGAAGATAAATGGAACACTATCGGCTTCGGTAATGTGACCGCAGTTCATTTCTGTTCTATGGTATTCAATCAGGAAGTCTTTAACATCAACATGGACTGGTCCATATTGTGTCCGTTTAAAGTGGTTGCGTACACCATGAAAGCGGTACCGCAGGAAGTCACCATACTCACGGTACGACCCAGCTATCTCTTGAAAAAAGATCGCCACAAGAAAGCCAAGAAAATCGGAAAACGCATGGATCAACGCATCATCAATGCCATTAAAGCCGGTGTATCGCCATAGACTCTGGAGATGAGGTTGATGACATTGGATAAGTCGCCGATCAACACAACGGATATTTAACGGCGGTTGAATGCAGGAGTACCCTATTGGCATTTTCCTGAGCAGGTAAAGGAGGGAGCTGTTCGGCATTCTCATGGATTGAGAAATTTGCCGCTAGTTTTTTTACCATGCTGTCCATTAGAGAAACCATTGAGATTAAGGCTAGTCCGGAGACGGTGTTCGACTTAATCGTTCGGGTCGAAGACTTTTCCCTGTATACAGGTATCATTAGCGAGATCAAGGCGATCGCAGCCGACACTTACCGCTGGCGAGTACGGGTCGGCGGTATATCTCTCGATTGGGACACCGTGGTCACGGAATGTGTACGGCCCAGTACTTTTGCCTGGCGCTCGATCAGGGGCGTTATTAACTCAGGTTCTTATCACTTGGCACCGTCTCCTGTTGGTACTGTCGTATCCTTTATGATGGAGTATCGTCTGCCGAACCGACTCTTGGAAATGGCGCTTACCCCGTTGGTAGACCCATTAATTAGAAAAGTGAGTTCAGAGATACTAGCTGCAGTTAAGGAACGGCTTGAAGCTAAGGCAACAGACTCAAGGGGCATGGGGGAGGGATAACATGTGCATGGGATTGGTTAATGGTAACTCATGATCAGGTAATGGAGGCTCTGCGCCAGGTTGTGGATCCTGAACTGGGGATCAACATCGTGGATCTTGGTCTGATCTATAACGTAGATGTGCAGGACGGTGACGTGCGCGTTACCATGACCATGACGACGCCTGGCTGCCCATTGGTAGGTAATCTGCTCGGTATGGCAGACATGGTAATTCGACAAACCGTTCCGGGTGTGACGACCGTCGAGGTTGAGCTGGTGTGGGACCCTCCATGGGATCCAACAAGAATGTCAGAGGCCGCCAAAATACAGCTGGGATTGATCAAGTAAATGCCGCTTACGGAGGTGCCATGCACGCGCACGTTTCGTTCCCTTCGGCACCGTAATTTTCGCCTCTTCTATTTCGGACAGCTGATTTCCATCACCGGCATCTGGATGCAGCATGTCGCACAGGCGTGGCTGGTGTACCGCATGACCGAATCCAGTTTCATGCTAGGGCTAGTAAGTGCAACCGCACTGGTTCCCATCCTATTGTTCGGCCTGCCTGGCGGGGTGCTTGCCGACCGCCTGTCCCGCTATCGGTTGTTTATAGTCACCCAGCTGCTTGCCATGATTCAGGCGTTTACTCTTTGTGTTCTGACATTGGCTGGCTGGGTACAAATTTGGCATGTACTGGTATTGGCTTTTCTCTTGGGGTTGGTGCATGCCTTGGAGATGCCAGCCCGTCATTCATTCGTCGCCGAGCTGGTGCCGCGCGAAGACTTGCCCAATGCTGTCGCATTAAATTCCAGTCAGATCCATCTAGCACGGTTCATTGGTCCGGCGATTGCTGGTTGGCTCGTAGCCTGGGTTGGCGAGGGATTGGTGTTCCTGATCAACGGGATGACTTTTGTTGCGGTCATCGTTGCTTTGCTGGCATTGCGCTTACCGAGCCGAGCGCAAGCAGCAAGGCATGAACAACGGAGCAGAGGTGTAGGGGAAGGATTACGCTTTGCTTGGCGCCATCTCGATATCCGTGGCGTACTCTCGATGGTGGGGAGGGTGAGCCTGGTGGGGACTTCGGCAGCTGTGCTGATGCCTGTATTTGTGGCACAGGTCTTTCATAGTGGGGCGCAAAGTCTCGGCTTGCTACTCGGCATGATGGGTGGCGGATCACTCGTGGGCGCGTTAATGCTGGCCCGGCGTAAAAAGACTGTCGGTCTCGAGAGCATCGTTGCCGCAGGTGGGATCGTGGCTGGGGTGGCACTGATATTGTTCGCGCTCACTCACACACTATGGCTGGCGCTCCTGATCCTCCCAGCGGTTGGATTTTCCTTGACCATGGTCATTGCCTCCAGCAATGCTTTTCTCCAACTTACAACGCCTGATTCACTTCGTGGACGCGTTATGTCACTGTACACCGTGACATTCCATGGCTTGATGCCTTTAGGTGTGCTGATGGTGGGGGCTCTTGCCGAATATGTCGGGGCTTCACTTACCGTTATGGTTTGCGGTGTGTTCTTATTCCTGACCGCTTCGGTTTTTGCTTTTGCCTTTCGGCGTGTTGCGCACACCTAAACCTAAGCCGCGCACTTAACGGCTCATTTTTCAAAGTGATTTGACTTAGGCCCGAGCCACTTTCTATCACTGTGTTAACTGGCGCACTTCGAGAGACTATCAAGAGCCCAGAATCGGCAGCCTTTGGTGTCACTTAAGGCTGCCGGCGTCTGGTATTCCTGGTTGCTAGTGATGTTTGCAAACGGCCTTGAGGGTACTCATGGCATCTTCAAAGGGAAGGTCTGCGGCCGTGCCCTGTTTGGCACAAGCGACGACATCATCTATGGACAACATTCCCTCCAGGTGTCCCGCATTATCTGTCACTGGCAATCGCCGGACCTTATGAGTCTGCATCAGTTTGAGAGCCGATTTGATGTCATCATTAGGGTTACAGGTAAAAAGAGGTCGATCGCCCATGACCTCACTGGTTGTGATATCCCATAGAGCCTTATGGTTTAGAGCAGAGGCCATTGCGATATCACGATCTGTGACTATTCCAATTGGATTTCCTCCATTATCGATAATTGGAAGCGAACCACAGTCGTTGTTCCACATCATCATTGCCGCCGATTCAAGATTGGTTTCCGGGCTGCAAGTCCTCACATCGCTTACCATTATGTCTGTTACGTTCATTGTGAGTATTCCTCCTTTATCTGATTGAAAAAAACCGCCTTACGTCATCTAAGGTATTGCAGAATTATCAGCGTGCCACCGTGCTGTTGAGCGAAAGTCTGTAGGCTACCGCGAATCGATGAGATATGCGGAAATGTGAAAGTCTGTAGTGATGACAGGGTAGGCTTCAGTTGGCTCAGCAGGGTTTGTTGTGCCGGTCCGCTGGGAATTCAAATTTCCCCCAGCTTTTCACGCTGCGGCCTGTCATAAGCAAATCTAGGTCAAGGCCACCGATTGTCAAGTCAATCGGACTTAGGGTTAAACCGATGCCTTGGGATAATACCTGTGTCGTACGTGAAGGCTCGTTTAGCACTGCGAATTCCGGGTTCAGTTTTTCAGGGAAATCCAGAATTGTTGTTCCTGAAATATACAAATGTAGGCATGGGGTCTATAAAACTAGTATGGATTCATTATTTTAACTAGTAGAGCTTTATGATTGGTTTTTACGGTATACATGACTCATACCCCATCACAGGATGTTCGAGTTGGAGCAGGCAGGAAAAGAGATCCTGGAAAATGGGGCGCTAGTTCTCTTAACACCCTGCCTGAATAAGGAGCGTCGGCTCATTGGTGTTTTATCGGAGTTATTGCATGCAACATGTAGACTTTGAAACGATAAAGATCACAGTAGAGGGAAAGGGTATCGATTTTCCCATGGCGAAGCGTTTATCTGAAGATATGGTTTCTACTATCGTTGCTGAACCGATGTTGATTGCCTGGTTTGATGGTAAAAAAGGCGAAGAGCATCCGGAGGTTCCGGAATGTCAACACAAGCCCGGGTGGATAGCCTATGCGGAAGGTCATGGAGGGCGAGTTCGAGTTGACGTGAATGACACCGACTATAGGTTTATATTTGCTGAAGTGGCAGATGTCTAAACCACATTCGAGCCTTAGCTAGGAAGCTTTACGGTTAAAGTCGCACCTAAGGCAGGTGCTCTATTGTGTTATAAGAAGAATAAGGCATCAAAAACAGAAAACAGAAGCTGTTGCTATAGGAGACCCTATGACTGAAGAAAAAAAACCACCGCAAGATGAAACGATAGCATGTGAGATCTGCCTTAAGGAAATTCCGATATCTGAGGCGAAGAGTGAGGAAGCTACCGATTACGTTCTCCATTTTTGCGGAATAGAATGTTATGACAAATGGAAGGATCAGAATAAGAAAGAGGAAAACTGACCTTCCGCTGCACTACCGTAAATCTATGATTCTCTGGACTATTAAAGGGATGATTTAGCTAAACAGGGTTCAATAGTCAGCTAAGCGGAATGGAGAAAGATAATATGGAAGAAGGTTGAGGGTTATTCATTATATTGGGACAACTCGGATCGAATCGGTGCAGTTTATCTAAAGCTTTCCGATGATACAGAAGGGAGTATTAAACACCTGTCAAAAATGGAACTGGCAGCATTTGGTGATACGCTTCGAAACGAAGATCCAGTATGATTTCATTCAACCCGAGGTGATTTGTCCACTGAAGAAACACCGAGTGATGAAGAGGAGCGGGCCTAGTTTAGGTTAAAAGGCCACATACTTTTTATCCTTACGACTGAACAACTATAAATCAGCCTGTAGGCCACTGGTGATGTTGGTGGATTTCATCAAGGCGTGTGAGCCCGTATTTTTTTGCCAAGGCAAGCGCTATGCGGTATTCGTCTGATGTAATTGGTCTGTCAAGGACTGAGTATTCATCTGCTTTATAGCTCGGAAAATATTGATCCATGAGGTTGAGGTAAGTATTGGGTGAGATTTCCTTAGCAATAAACTTCAACACCTCTTTGGTTCCGGCAAGTCCATTGGGCAACACCAGGTGACGTATCAGTAAGCCATGTTGTGCAATGCCCTGTTTGTTTATCACTAAATCCCCCACCTGTCGGTGCATTTCTTTTACCGCTGTCTGATTGACCTGGACATAGTTACGCACCTTGGAGTAAGTGCGGGCAATACGCGCATCACCGTATTTCATATCCGGCATATAGATATCAATAATACCGTCTAATAACTGCAATGCTTCAAGACTGTCATAACCACCGGTGTTGTAAACCAAGGGCAGGCGAAGCCCTTGTTGGGTAGCAATCTCCACTGCAGCAATGATTTGTGCCACCACATGGCTGGGCGAGACGAAGTTAATATTGTGACAACCCTTTGACTGCAAGGTGAGCATCATTTCCGCGATGTCTTCGGGCTCTACCTCTCGGCCCATGCCTTTATGACTGATGTCCCAGTTTTGGCAATACACGCAACGCAGGTTGCACCAACTAAAAAAGATAGTGCCTGAGCCGTTCCAGCCGCGTAGCGGATTTTCCTCGCCATGGTGAGGACTGAAGCTATTGACCACCGCGCGCTCGCCCGTACGACACACGGCACCTTTGATGCTTTTAAAACGGTTGACATGACAGTAGCGGGCACAGAGGTCACAGTCCTCCATGTGTTGATAGGCTGCCTGGCGGCGGCGGGAAAGTTCACCACTTTCCAGCAGCGACAAGTAAGCCGCTGAGAATGTTTGCTTATAAGTGTTAGTGGTTAGCGGTTGCATAGCAAAGAGGAGTCTGGCGCCGTCTATAATGAGAATAGGCAACTCAGATTCAAACCACAAATTGGTGTGTCGTGCCAGAACAAGCACAACAATATAAGGAACAACCAGAGTCGGTTGTTCATCCATTATGGTCCGTTCACCATGGGTCAGAGCCTTTGTTTGCCACCGCTTTGCATACTGGTCATGATTTGCGCAGTGAACTTTCCCGACTGATTGGGCTCGATGAATCCACTCGCTTGCGTGAAGAGGATCCCTATACGGATTATCTGGCCGCTGTGGCGCCTACACGCATGGTACCCAACCGATCTCGCTTTGAAGTAGACCTTCATAGGGCACGGGGCGAGGCCGTTTATTTGGGGCCTCAGGACGCCTGGGGAAGGGATGTCTGGAGGGAAAAACCCTCCAGGGCCATGATCCAGCGCTCGCTGGATGAGTATGACGCCTTCTATGATGAGCTCAAAAAGCTACTTACCGAACTGGAGATTCAATACGGACGTTTTGTGATCTTTGATATCCACAGTTACAACTATCGTCGTGGTGGGCCTAATGCGCAGCCAGAGGATCCCGCTACGCATCCGGAGGTAAATGTGGGCACTGGTACCATGGAGCGCGAACGTTGGGCGCCAGTTGTTGAACGTTTTATTCAAGATTTTCGTGCATTTGATTTTCTTGGGCGTCACCTGGATGTACGAGAAAACGTAAAATTTCAGGGGCGCCAATTTGCCCATTGGGTACATACAAATTTCCCTTATACAGGCTGTGTGTTGGCTATTGAGTTCAAGAAATTCTTTATGGATGAATGGACAGGCCAGGTGGATCCGGATCAATTAGAAGCGATCTATGAAGCATTGAAATCGACTCTGCCAGGTATTGCTGAGGAAATGGCAAACCTGTGACCAAGGCAAGTCTATGATTGAGAACGAGCAATGACCGATTTAGTGCAAGAAACAGTAGATACGATTCACGTCGAATTCATCGAAGAGGTGAGGGCAGGCTTGGAGAAGGGAATACCTGTCCGCCGAAAAATTACGGGATGGGGACGTGTGCACATTGACCGGCAACTGCCCTTTTTATGCGTATACCGACGGCCGTCCGAACGCCCCGATGCAGGTACAAAAAGACTTCTACTGGGTGAAGCCGCTTACATTCTGGCTCCGGGAGAACCAGATTCCCTAGCCGGATTACGTCAACTCATAAGGGTCGTTGTGGATACACAAGTTTCTAATTTTGGTGCCTCTTTGTTGGTTGAGCTGTGGTCTGCGCCAGATAGAACAAAGGCTGACACGGAGGAATTCCAACCTTACCGACCAACTATCCGCATTATAGTTAGTCAACATGACGCACCAGTAATCTTATTGGAACGGCTAGAGAGTTACTTGTTGCGCATCAAGATTTCGGATCAATCACCACAGGTTAGCGTGGAGTACCGAGAACAAATTGCACC
>JAUWLO010000204.1 GCA_030613605.1 Gammaproteobacteria bacterium
GCTAGAAAGTTTCCAGTTACTGACCCACAGGCATATCTCAAGGAATTAATCGCCGATGCGCACCTGGCGGTTATTCGTGCTGGTGGAGAGCAAAAGCCACCGGTGGAGCCGCGAACCACGTGCGTGGTGTGTCTGATTCAGGGTGGTTTTGCCTGGTGGGCCCATGTGGGCGATAGCCGGCTCTATATGTTTCGCGTGGGCAAATCTTTTAAACGTACGGTGGATCATTCCAAGATTGAGGAGCTGCTTCGCAAGGGCAAGATCAGTAAAGAAGAGATGAAAAATCATCCTCAGCGTAATCTGGTCACCCGCTGCGTGGGTTTTCAGCCGCACCCCCCTGTACCAACGATTAGCGACAAAATTCCATTAGAGAAGTACGACATGTTTGTACTGTGTAGTGATGGTTTGTGGGGGCCGCTGAGTGATGAGGCCATTGTTGAAACGTTGACAAAAAATACCATCACCCAGTCGGTGGAAATCGTGGCGGAGTTGGCAGAATCAACATCTCATCCTCAGTCAGACAATATCAGTGTGATTGCTTTTCGCTGGGTTTCTGCGGATTCCGATGAGAAATCAGAAGAATCAGTTCAAGAAGAAACGCCAAAACCCGTAGAAGCAAAGGCAACTTAAATAAATTAGGTGTTTACCTTGGGCGCCTACATTAAACCGCGCTCTGCCAGGGATACCGTTACTCCATCACCGACCACCAGATGATCCAGCACCTTAATATCCACCAGCGCCAGTGCTTTGATTAGCTGTCGGGTGATGTTGCGATCAGCCTCGCTGGGTTCAGCCACACCACTGGGGTGGTTGTGAGCGAGGATTACCGAGGCAGCATTGTGGCTCAGCGCTTTTTTTACCACTTCACGAGGATGCACACTGGCACCGTTGATGGTGCCCTGAAATAACTCCTCAAAGGTAATCACTCGATGGCGGTTATCCAGAAACAAACAGGCAAAAACCTCGTGAGGGTAATCGCGTAGGCGTGACTGTAAATAACGCCGGGTGTCATTCGGGTTTTCCATCACGTCATCTCTTTGAAGTCTCTCCAGCAAATGCCGGCGAGCCATTTCGGTGGTGGCCTGCAATTGCGCAAATTTGGCCTCACCCAGCCCTTCGCCTTCGCAGAATTCCTGAAGGTTTGCTTCAAGCAGTGAACGCAGGCTGCCAAAGCGATTGAGTAAATCACGAGCCAGATCCACAGCGGTTTTGCCGCGGGTACCGGTGCGCAGGAAAATCGCCAGTAACTCGGCATCCGAAAGTGCTGTTGCCCCTTTTTGCAGGAGTTTTTCTCTTGGTCGTTCTTCCCTGGGCCAGTCGGTGATTGCCATGCCTTAATCCTTTAAGTGGGTCCCTTAAGTGCTTATAAATAAGTGCCGAGTTTTTATGAATTGCACCATTTTTCGTTTAAAATGCGCGTTTCAGGCTGTTGACGATAACAGCTCCTCGCGGCAGAACCAGGCACTATTCACACTTAGACCAGAAAAATGCACGCTTCAGACAACCCTGCCAATACCAGCCTCATCAACAAACGCATCCTGCTGGGTGTGAGTGGTTCGATTGCCGCCTATAAAGCGGCTGAGCTGGTGAGGCGTTTGAAAGAGGGTGGCGCCGATGTGCGCGTGGTGCTCAGCCAGGGGGGCGCAGAGTTTGTTACCCCGCTGACCTTTCAGGCCCTGTCGGGCAATCCGGTGCACACCGAATTGCTGGATGTCGAGGCCGAAGCTGCCATGGGACACATAGAGCTGGCGCGGTGGGCAGATGCCATTGTGGTCGCCCCTGCCAGCGCCAATTTCATATCCCGTCTTGCCCAGGGGCGGGCGGATGATCTGCTCAGCGCCATCTGTCTGGCCACGGGATCACCGGTGGCGATTGCGCCAGCCATGAACCAGCAAATGTGGGCCAATGCTGCTACGCAAAAAAATCTAAAGACCCTTAACGATAGAGGTGTGGCTCAATTTGGGCCCGCGGAAGGTGATCAGGCCTGTGGCGAAACCGGGCTGGGACGGATGCTGGAAGCCGATGACCTGGCCCAGAATACCGCAGGTTTGTTCGAAACCGGCTCACTGGCGGGGCTCACGGTGATGGTTACTGCCGGTCCCACACAGGAAGCCATAGACCCCGTGCGTTATCTGAGCAATCGAAGTTCCGGAAAAATGGGTTATGCCATTGCCCGGGCAGCAGCAGAAGCTGGCGCTAAAACCCTGTTAGTGAGCGGACCTACATCATTAACAACCCCGGCTCGAGTGCAGCGTATTGATATTGAAAGTGCGCAGCAAATGCTCGATGCGGTGCTGGGACAGGTTGGCGACTGTAATATTTTTATTTCAGCCGCAGCGGTTGCGGACTATCGCGTCGCTGAGCCTGCGGCGCAAAAAATAAAGAAACAACAAGAGAAGCTCACCCTGCAGTTGGTGCGTAACCCTGACGTGTTGTCAGAAGTTGCGGCCATAAAAAACGGACCTTTCACCGTTGGCTTTGCGGCGGAAACAGAAAACCTCGAAGCCCATGCCCGTAAAAAACTGCAAAATAAAAAGCTGGATATGATTGCGGCCAACCTGGTTGGTGAAGGCAAAGCGTTTGATCAGGAAGACAACGAGCTGTTGGTATTAACAAATACCGAACAACATCGGTTACCAAAAACCAGCAAAGAAAAGCTGGCGAGACAATTAATCAGTATCGTGGCGGACAGTATTCATTCAGTTCGACCGGACTAACTCCTTGCCAATGCTTTTTCAAATTCAGCGAAAGTGCTGGCCTGATCTGATACGTTTATCTTTATGCCCAGTTGATTGGCGATTTGGGTAGTTGAGAATATTCCCCTAATAGCCTCCGTGGTTTCATCGGTTGTTGGTTCAATCACTAACAAATGTTGCCGACGGGTTGTCTTGATGGTTTTAATAATGTCGCCAACATTGGCTGATTCCACATCCGATAAATTCAACACATCAATACTTGATGTGTTCGTCATCAAATCTCTTGCCATGATGTCTTCATGTTTTCCACCATGTTCGGTGATGTGTTGCATGGGTTTTTCACCCATGACATCGGTGGCAGTGATCAAGCCGACCAGGGTGTCGTCGCCATCGGTGACAAACAATAGCCTTACACCGTAGGCGATCATTCGATCATTAACTTCGTTGATAGGCGCTGTGGCGGTTACAAAAAAAGGTACCGTTTGGGAAAGATCTGTCATCACATCAATGGCAGGATTTGTCATTGATGCCTTGTTTCTACGCTTTTGATCGCGTCTGTTGAGCTTGGCGCTACTGGCAATAGTGTGGTGCGGTAATATTTTGTGATGTCCAGGCATTCCCTTCTCCTGATTTGAGTCGTTAACCTATGGCAGGTGCCTATCATTTATCATGGTTTTTGATGGGCGATCAAGCCAGAAAACGAAATCTATCCTGTTTTCCATAATGGATTGCTACAAGCAAATAACGAATTTATTGCGATAGTTAATCGCTCTGGCTGCAAAACTATAGCCTAAATTTTAGGCATTTCTCTATTTGGTCATCATCCGCATCGAAACTGCTGGATGTTTCAATAAACTGCCGCCTACATCAGTTATCACTGATATGTATATTGATATACTGAAATCATATATGTTAGTATGCTCAACGTTTAAACAGTCATGCATTACATCTAAGCAGTCATTCCATTGTTTCAATCATTGTATCGACGCCCTCACAGCCGTGAGATCAGATGTAAATCCTGACTAGTTATATAGATCATTGTTCGTATAAATACTTATTATTTATATAAGTAATTTTTATGAGATAAAATGGTTAATTAATAGCCGGTTTTTTTAAGCAGTTATTCATAACATCGTTTTTCATAACATAAAGTAATGGAGTAGTTTTATGTAT
>JAUWLO010000264.1 GCA_030613605.1 Gammaproteobacteria bacterium
GGCCTCGCATTTTATTCGCGACCGGTTACTTGTGGGCAAGGTGTCTCCGAAACCAACCAAGATTGCTGTGGTGGCCAACCGCGTGAAGGAAAATACACTGGTGTACCATAAGCTGGAAGCATTCCTGCAGAGTTTGAAAATTCCTTTCGTGGCCACTCTACGCGATAGCCAAAATTATATTCGTGCGGAAGAACGTGGCCTGGGTATTTTTGAACTGGGCCCTGCTGCCGTAGAACATGATATGGAGCAATGGGAACCCTTAATCAAATGGCTGCGCAGTAAACGCAGCATGCCGGGTTAATTAATCCTCCAGCCATCTCACCGCAGTTGTAAGCACGCGTTGCGCACACTCGGCTTTGGCATCCTCGACAACTGCTCCATGCGTTGCTCTACCTCCTGCATCCATGCAGTCGTGCGTCGCTCTCGACAATCGCTCCTGCATTGTTCTAACTTCGCCCGTCCGTGGGCTCGTACCGCCTACATCCGTGTAGGCGTCACTTCACTTGTTATTTGTTTTGGGCTTGTCGGCTTTACCGTACCGACCTCTGCCGACATATCTGACACAGCCGCTCCTTTTTCTCCATTAGCGATTAAATACCAGGAGCTTGAACACAAGCTAACACAGAGTATTTTTGGTGCGCCCATTCTGCTCAATAGTGAAACCGGTGAGGATTATGTGCAGGGCGAAGTGTATGCCTTACTGGAGACGCCCTTTGATGCACTCAATGAAACTCTCTCACAACCGGCGCAATGGTGTGATCTGGCTATTCTGCATCAGAATATTAAAACCTGTATCTATGGCAAAAATGAGGCGGGCAAAGATCAGCTTCAGTTTTATGTAGGGCGCAAGCATTACCAGGAACCTTCAGATGCACATTCATTACTGTATCGATTTGAGAAAACATCAAGCAATAGTCAATATCTAGACATTAAACTCACCGCGCCCAGCGGCCCTCTCGGCACTTCCAATTACCTCATCAGCTTTGAAGCCGTGCCCATTGATGAACAACACAGTTTTATCCATTTCCAGTACCGCTATGAATTTGGATTTTTAGCCGACCTTGCCATGAGCACCTATCTGGCCACTCTGGGGAGGAAAAAAGTGGGTTTTACAGTGATAGGTACTTACATTAATGGAGAGCACATTTACATTAAAGGACTGCATGGTGTTATCGAACGCAATGTAATGCGTTATATTTTCGCTATTCAATCGGTATTAGATGCAAGAAAATCACCCGAGGAATTTCGTCAAAAAGAACGACTGGTGAGCTGGTATGCTCACATATCAAAACATCCAAAACAATTAGTCGGACTTACGCGTAAAGAATATCTCTATAATAAAAAACGTGAAATCAAAAACCAGGAAGAGATGCAGGCCAGTGGTGGCCAGTTAAACGATTATTGATACAGCTTTTGCCGACAATCCGCGACAAACTCTAATCAAGAGATCATGTCATACCGGCGAAGGCCGGTATCCATAGTATGCTGTAAGCACCTGGACTCCGGCCTTCGCCGGAGTGACGAAATAATTCATTATTCATTTCCTGCCGGTTGATAGCTTATATAGATACAACTCTGTATCCGGATGAAAGGCCGCCCAGGCAAACCAGAACAGGGTAACACTTGTTAACATCTGGCCTTGTTTATCAAAAACATCTGCGGACTCGTATTCCTCGTTAAACCGCACGGTAACGGGTAAATCTCCAACGACGTCGTTAACGACTCCTCCGGCTTTACGTAACTCTACAAATGGCCATGCCTTTGCTTTGCCATTGATCGTTAAACCAATAACCCTCTCTTTTGGATGCAGGCCTTTCGCACGAAATTTTACCGGAAAATAAGTTTGCTCAATGTCTTCATTACCTTCGTAGGGGTTCGGGGAATAGTTGCGTGAAAACCCGGTATCAATACTTAACACCAATGTATCAGGATATTGCTCACGCCAATGCTGCCAGGTGGTGTGCTGCATGGGCACAGGGTTAAGTTGTCTGGTTTTATAAAAACCCGTTACCGCTGAAGATTTAAGTTGCGACCACAGAGATTCCGTTTGTCGGTCATACAGCAGCACATCACTATTGTAGAGAAGACCAGACACACCAAACGTTAATGGACGCCCGTCTATCGTTGATTCAAACGCCATACCAGAACCACACAATGGGCAGAACGTAATCACGACAGGAAGATCACCAAAGTGGTCATTCACTATTTCATGCCAGTTCATAATCGGCAGGGGGTAGGCTTTGGCGATGCCATCAAGTGCTATACCCAGCACGAGATCTGAACCATCTAACTGACTCGATTTTTCTGCCTTAACAAAGCGGGGGCTATCGATGGAGGGGATGCCATCTTTGGGTGGGCCACCTTTAAAAACTTCATTTTCAGGGATAGTGGCGCCCCGCAAATCGAAACCATTCAGCGGCTGCGCCAGCAGCACTGCGTTGTACGCAAACAAAATAATGGCGCCAAGACCGGTGGCGACAAAAATACGCTTAAAAGAAATCCTGTAAGCCGCTTTCATACACACTGAGACTGACGAACAACGGCTTCATTACAATGGATTCAACACCAGCATGCCTGAAAACATTGCTTGAAAGGCATGACTGTGACCATGGCGACATTCAGCAATAATTGAGCTATGGTTTCTCGACGGCAGGACTTACCGTGATTTTCTACAACTCATAAAAGGAACTTATTATGCCCTCTACCAATCAATCAAAAAACATCTCCGCCCCCATCGCCGACGTATGGGCCAAATTTACCAATTTCCACGATCTATCCTGGGCTCCTAATGTGATTACCAATCTTGAGCCCGTCGGAGATGTTGCCGGCAGCGAGATAGGCGCAAAGAGAATTCTTAACGGC
>JAUWLO010000053.1 GCA_030613605.1 Gammaproteobacteria bacterium
GCGAAGGTAAACCGAATCGCATCGGTGCCAAAAGAAGGAATGCCATCGGGGAAATCTTTGCGGGTTTGTTTTTCTATTTTCGCTGCCATCTTCGGCTGCATCATGCCGGAGGTGCGTTTTTCCACCAGCGCTTCCAGTTCAATGCCATCGATGAGGTCGATAGGGTCGAGCACGTTGCCTTTGGACTTGGACATTTTCTGGCCGTGGGAATCTCGCACCAGTCCGTGGATGTACACTTCTTTAAAGGGTACGTCGTCCATGAACTTGAGGCCCATCATGATCATGCGAGCCACCCAGAAAAAAATAATATCGAAACCGGTGACCAGCACGTTGGTGGGGTAGTGTGTTTTCACGGCGTCCATGTTGTCGGGCCAGCCCAGGGTGGAGAAAGGCCATAGGGCGGAAGAAAACCAGGTATCCAGCACATCTTCATCCTGCGACAGTTTTACCTCGGCACCGAGGCCGTGTTTTTCACGAATTTCAGCCTCGCTGCGCCCCACGTAGACATCACCCTGCTCGTCGTACCAGGCCGGGATACGGTGCCCCCACCAGATTTGTCGAGAGATGCACCAGTCCTGAATGTTGCGCATCCATTCGAAATAGGTGTTTTTCCAGTTATCCGGCACGAACTTGATGTCGCCATTTTCTACGGCAGCGATGGCGGGTTCAGCCAATGGTCCTACTTTCACGTACCACTGATCGGTAAGCAGGGGTTCGATGACTGCACCGGAGCGATCGCCGCGCGGCACCATTAACTTATGCTTGTCGATTTTTTCCAGTAGATCCTGTGCTTCCAGATCGGCGATGATTTTTTTGCGTGCCGCGTAGCGATCCAGCCCATGATAGGCGGCTGGTATGAGTTCTCCGTGCTCAGTCGCTCCCGGCATCCTGCCTCCCGCGACACTAGCACATCCCTGTGCGTCGTCCTCCGCACCTATGATGGCGGCGTTTTTATCGAAGATGTTGATCAGACCGCCATTGGGCAATTCGCTAATGGCATTTTCGTCACGGTGATTTTGCCACACACCGTAATCGTTAAAGTCGTGTGCCGGGGTGATTTTTACGCAGCCGGTGCCAAATTCCGGATCCACATAGTCATCGGCGATAATGGGGATTTTGCGGCCGGTGAGTGGCAGCTCCACAAACTGCCCGATGAGATGGCTGTAACGTTCGTCGCCCGGGTGTACGGCCACGGCCGCATCGCCCAGCATGGTCTCTGGTCGTGTGGTGGCGACGATCAACTGCCCGGTGCCATCTGCCAGTGGATAACGCATGTGCCACATGTGGCCATTTTCTTCCTCGGACAGCACTTCGAGATCGCTGACGGCGGTGTGTAGCACCGGATCCCAGTTGACCAGGCGTTTGCCGCGGTAGATCAACCCTTCCTCGTGCAGGCGCACGAACACCTCCTGCACCGCCTTGGACATGCCATCGTCCATGGTGAAACGTTCGCGAGACCAGTCCAGCGATGAACCCATGCGGCGTAGCTGGCGGGTGATATTGCCGCCGGATTCTTCTTTCCACTCCCAGATGCGCTTAATGAAATCGTCGCGCCCCAGATCATGACGGGTTTTGCCCTCGGCATTGAGCTGGCGTTCCACCACCATTTGCGTGGCAATGCCGGCGTGGTCAGTGCCCGGCTGCCACAGGGTATTGTCACCCTTCATGCGATGGTAGCGGGTCAGGGTATCCATCACCGTATTGTTGAAGCCGTGCCCCATGTGCAGGCTGCCAGTGACGTTGGGTGGCGGGATCATGATGCAATAGGGAGCACCTTCGCCAGATGGCTTGAAATGGCCGGCTTTTTCCCAGGTTTCGTACCATTTTTGTTCGATGGCGTGGGGGTTATAGGTTTTTTCCATTGCTTAAAAACTCATCTTTTTATAGTGCCAATTCAGGCAGCCGGTTTTGTAGCCAACCCATATAGCCAACAGGGGCAAAAATCAAAAGACGCATTATACCGGTGCCCCCGACAAAAGGGCATATTCTCTGACGTTGGTTTTGATGAATCGCTGGTGGATGTTTGGTGGATGTTTAGAGGCAGGGAGTCTATGAAGTTATTGGTGGATGGAGGCGCCGAGTAAGAATTATTTGCGGGCGTGGGCTATCCAGGTCGTACCCACCATGTGCAGTTTGTCACCCTGTTTGAGTTCGTTGGCAGAATCAATGACTGCCCTGATAAAGTTTGCTTTGGTGTCCTCGTCCATTTGTTTCATGAGTTGCACAATAGGGCCGGCCAGACCTTCCATTATTTTCCAGTATTCTTCTCCACTATCAGCGACCACCATGTTAATAGCCAGGTCTTCTATTTCGATATTTTGAAAACCACTTTCCTTTATCGTGCTGACAAGTCGGTCGGGATCGGCAAAGGCAAATACACCGGGTGCGCCTGCTGGTGGTTGGGGTAATTCCATAAACTGGCCAAGAATAGACATAATGTGGGTGAAAAATGGATTGCGTTCCGGTTCTGCCCAGCAGGAGACCACCAGCCGACCTTCTTTTTTTAAAGCATTGTGCGCCTGACGAAGACAGGAAACCGGGTCGGGCATAAACATCAGTCCCCAACGGATAGTGGTCGCATGAAATTCGTCAGCCCCAAAGGGCAATGTTTCACCATCGACACAGTGAAACTCAATATTATCAATTTGTTGCTGCCTGGCTTTGTCACGGGCTACTGCAAGCATGTCGTCGACCAGATCAGTACCAATGACTTTGCCTGATGGGCCAACACGAAGAGCAGCAGGAATAGCAGGTTCGCCCGTGCCCGAAGCAATATCCAGCACCCAGTTCCCTGGATTAATCGCCGCAAGATCTAGCATGCGTTGAGTGACAGGTTCTGCGTTGCGACGCAGCAGTTCATCATTCTTGCGCCAGCCTTCGGCAACATTACTCCAGGTTTGATGTTCGCGGTCTTTGATTTCTTGATGAGAAGGGTTTGTATTCATGTTGTGTTTATGGTCCAGGAAATTTATAAGCTGTTAGGGTCGAAAGCTTTACACCATTTTTGTAATTCTTCTGCTGGCATGGGACAGGCAATGTAAGCCCCCTGAGCAAAATCACATCGGTTGTTTTGTAAGTGATGATAAACTTCAGCGGTTTCGACACCTTCGGCGATGACAGAAAGATTCAGGTTGTGGCCAAGATCGATGGTTGATTTAACAATCGTGATGTCATTTTCATCATCAAGCATATCAATAACAAATGATTTATCAATCTTAAGCCCGTTAACTGGCAACATCTTTAAATAAGCGAGCGAAGAGAAACCGGTACCATAATCATCGATGTCCAGGTTTATGCCCATCGCACTTAACAAGTTTAGCGTTTCTCTCGCACGTACGGGATCACTCATTATCGCACTTTCAGTTATCTCTAAAGTAAGGTTGCCCGGGTTCATTTTGTGGCTGGATAGTAATTCTTGAATCAACGGCGCTAATTCAGGGTTTTGTAAATTCCTGACAGAAAGATTGACGGATATATTTATACAACTACCGATTTCTCTACAAATCGTAAAATCTTTAATCGCCTGTTCAATTACCCATAAAGTTAAATCATTAATTAAACTGGTGTGCTCGGTCATGCGAATGACATCGGCTGGAGGTATCAAGCCTTTCTCTGGGTGATTCCAACGCAACAACGCTTCAGAGCCATGCATTTTCTTTGTTTGTAAATTGATTTGTGGTTGGTAGTGAAGGCAAAGTTGACCAGTGGGATTTTTGAGTTCTTCGCGAAGGTCGCCTATCAGGGAAAGATTGTCTGCGTTTAGCTTGTCTAGCTCAGCGTTATAAAAAGTGTAACCTATGCCTTTGTTTTTGGCGCTATACATGGCGACATCGGCCTGGCGAATCAGGGATTCCGCATCTTCTGCATTTTTCGGGTAAAGAGAAATGCCAATGCTGACACCCGTGTAAAGGTTCTGGTTGTTGATGATCACTACCTGGCTTGTGCACTCTATAATTTTTTCCACGAACGAAGTGGCTTCTGTGGTATCGATACTCGGACAAATGATGGCGAATTCATCTCCGCCCAAACGGGCGACGGTATCTGACGTCCGTAAACAAGTTCCAAGACGAGAACCTATTTCCTGTAACACCAGATCGCCAACCGGATGTCCCAGGGTGTCGTTAATTTCTTTAAACCGGTCAAGGTCAAGCAGCATGACGGCGACATTGGAATTTTGGCGGTGTGCAATATTGATTGCCTGTTCAAGTCGATCATGGAACAGTGCCCGATTCGGAAGACCAGTTAGTGAGTCATGCAATGCCTGGTGTTCAAGTGCCATTTGACGATGGTGTATCTGCTGGCGCATCGTATTAAATGCAGAAACCAATGTATGAATTTCTTTGCTGCTATCGTCGGTCGTTGCTAGGCTGTCAATTTTATTGATGTCTTCGCTGATGGCATCGGAGATTTTTGCGATAGGTGTTAATACGCCGCGAGCGAGCATAGAATACACTAACCAGACAAAGATGATGGCGGTGCCTGTTAAAAGCCAGAGTTCAAAAATAAGCTGGTTTGCAGCTTTCTCTACTGCTTTTACATTGAGAGATGACCACGAGTGAATAGAGCTTTCGAGGGCTGATAAATCCAGCGCTATATCTTTCTGTATGGGGTTAATAATATTTTCTGCGTATCTGATATCCGCACGCCATATTTTTGAATCACGAATATTCTTTAGTTTCTGGTAGTCCACATACCATTTTTTTGATCTATGTTGCATGACTGCAAGCGCATCTATTGTTTCAAACCCTAATCGATTTAGTTTTTTAAGTTGTTCAAGTTTACGTAATTTATTCTTTATCTCGTTGTAGAGAATATCGATATTTTTTTCCTGTGCAATTTTTTCTACTCTGTTGAGGCCGGCGAAGCGGATGATAACTGCCCTGAAGTTCAGAATTATCTGTCTCCACATGTCCCTTATTTGCGCCACGTCACGGTAAAGCGTTGAATCGTATTCATCACCATCATCATCGGCAATTTCCTGCATGGCAAGCACAGTGGCTGATTCAAATGCGGTGTTAGACTCCAGCAGTATTTCATTAATGTAAGGCAACATGGGATAGATCCAGTTTGGATCTTTGCCTAATTCCAGTAGCTGCAGAATATAGTATTCCAGGTTCTCAAAATCGGTTTGTAGGTCTGATATGGCGCTCGTTATTCCAGCGGCATCGATTGTGGCCAGGCTGGAGAATTCTGCCAGGCGGTTTTTAGCTTTCTTGAGGTTATCTTTGATAATTATTTCATGTTCGGCTTGCGGTGAAATCAGCTTGCTTGTCAGTGTGGAGTTTGAAATCCAGATGGCATCGCGAATATCATCCACCAGATTTTTTGCAGCATCACTCAGCCGTAGTGATTCGGAATTGCTTTGGGTGATTTTGTTGATGTACAGGGTGGAAAACGCGGCACCTGCCAGGAGAATGGTGGCGACTACGGCCGCAAATCGCACGTAGCGAAAACGTAAACTTTTGCGAGGTTTTGTTTCTGAGGTGAATCTACCCATACGAACAGTGTGTCAAAACTGCTTATTGCTAGCAATTGTTATCGATAGCCGCTTGGAGCTAATAGACCTATAATTTATGTGTATTTAATGAGTAGCCGCGGTCTCGGTAAAATTGAAAGTGCTGTCGCCCCAACGTTTTTGCCTGCTCGTCGGGCCCGACCAGTTCTGCAACGCGCTCAAAGCGGCTAAAGAAGAGGGGCACATCATCAGCCAGGTTGATGAGCACGTCGCTGTCGATGTTTGGGGCATCGTGTGCACCAATCTGGACGGGTGAATCGTTTTTGGAATTAGTGCTGGAGTCACTTTGGTATCTCTGGTGGGGAATAAAGCTACCGGCTCGAAAGGTCCACAGCAGGTTATCGATTTTTTTGAGCTGATCTTCGGATCCAGCATGCACGTAGATGCGGTGTCCCAGAGAGAAGGCCTTTTCAATGAGTTTGCAGGCGGTGTGCTCACGGGAACCAGATTGCAGAATATAAAAATCGACTTTGGTCATGGTTTAGCTTTGTTTCCTGTTTAGCCTTTGGAGCGGTCAATTAAATATTGTGTCAGCAGGGGGACAGGGCGTCCCGTTGCCCCCTTTTTATCACCGGAAACCCAGGCAGTGCCGGCGATGTCCATGTGTGCCCAGTGAAGTTTCTGGGTGAACCGCGAGAGAAAACAGGCGGCTGTTATGGTGCCGGCAGTGCGGTCTGCAATATTGGGAATATCTGCAAAATTACTCTTGAGCTGATCATTGTATTCATCCCATAGTGGTAGTTCCCATGCACGGTCACCGCTGGTTTTGCCGGCATTCAGCAACTCATGTATCAAAGGATGATGATTGCCCATCACACCGCTGGCATGGCGCCCCAGGGCAACAACGCAGGCCCCGGTGAGGGTCGCGATATCGACCACTGATTCGGGTTCAAATCGCTCGCAGTAAGTGAGGGCGTCACAAAGAATGAGTCGGCCTTCGGCATCGGTGTTCAAAACCTCGATGGTCTGGCCGGACATGCTGGTGACAATATCGCCAGGTTTGGTCGCTGCGCCATCAGGCATGTTTTCACAGGTGGGGATAACACCAATGACGTTGAGGGGTAAATCCAGCTCGGCGCAGGCAGTGAGGGTGCCTAACACGCTGGCTGCACCGCACATGTCGTATTTCATCTCATCCATGGCGGCGCCGGGTTTAATGGAAATGCCACCTGAGTCAAAGGTCACCCCTTTGCCAACCAGCACAATGGGTTTTTCTTTGGTCTTTCCACCCTGATATTCAGCAATAATCAGTTTTGGTGCTTCGCGTGAGCCTCTGGTGACGGAGAGCAGGGCACCCATGCCGAGTTTTTCCATTTGCGCCTGCTCGATGACGCTAACTTTTAACTTGCTGTACAGCTTGCCCATGGCTTTCGCCTGCTTTGCCAGGTAACTCGGTGTGCAGATGTTGCCGGGCAGGTTACCCAGGTCTTTGGCCTGTGAAACACCCATGGCAATAGCTGTGCCTTCACGAACAGCTGCTTCGCCGTTAGGCAAATCACTGCGTCTGGGTACCATGAGGGTAAGTTTGCGCAGCGGGCGTCGGGTATCTTCTTTTTTCGATTTTAACTGGTCGAAGCTATAAAGCGATTCGCTGGAAATTTCCACGCTGTGGCGAACCTTCCAGTGCAGATCCCGGGTTTTGACGCTGATATCGGTCAGATAGCTCACGCCTTCGAGGCTACCCGTTTCATTCAGACGGCCTACAGCACTGGCGATGATACGTTTAAATTCCTTGTCGCCAATCTCCCGTTCTTTGCCACAACCCACCAGCAATACACGATCTGCCAGTGTTTTGGGAATATTATGCAGAAGCAGGGTTTGGCCTAACTGACCTTCAATATCGCCACGACGAAGCAGGGACGAGAGATATCCGCCACTCACCTTGTCCAGTGATTCTGCGGCCGGGCTAAGACGCCGGGGTTCGAAAACGCCGACCACAACACAGGCTGAACGCTGTTTTGCCGGGCTACCACTTTTAACGTTGAATTCCATCGTTCTTTTTCTCGCTTATGGGGCTATGTTTGGTATACCTTAGAGCATTGGATAGAGTACCAGTTTACTCGAACACCTGCTTCGGGAACACTCTGGGGATACAATCAAATTGATGCAAATATTGACACCACAAACCCTAGAAAAAACATCTCGATAAAAGACTTCTCCTTTTGGTTATTGACCGCTATTTAACGAAAGAAATCCTGCAGGCATTTGTGGCTGTGGTGGTTGTATTGTTGCTAATTTTTTCGACGCGTCATTTTGTGCTTTTTTTGGCTGATGCAGCATCGGGGAAAATAAGCAGCGAAATTGTGCTCAACATGCTGGCCTTGCGCACCATCACATCCCTGAGCGTGATTTTGCCTTTTGGGCTCTATATTGCCGTGTTGCTGGCTTTTGGCCGATTGTACAAAGACAGTGAGATGACAGCATTGGCGGCTTGTGGCGTAGGGCCGGTTCGGGTGATTCGTACAGTATTCCTCGTGGCGGTGGCCTGTAGCATGCTGGTGGTGGTTTTTTCATTCTGGGCAACACCCTGGGCGCATGAAAAAGTTTTTCAGGTACGTGAGCAGGCTCAGGCGGCAACGCCTTTTGCTACCGTTGCAGCCGGTCAGTTCAGTGGCATTGGTCATGGCAGACAGGTGTTTTATGTAGAGAAATTGTCTGAAGATCGGTCCCGGCTTGAGGATGTTTTTGTTCGGTCACAGGGAAAAAATGGTCGCATGGATGTGTTTTCAGCGCGTAGCGGCCACCAATATATAGACCCGAAAACCCATGCGCGATATTTGGTGCTGGTTGATGGCTATCGTTATCTTGGAACGCCGGGCAGTGCTGACTTCACCATTCAGCAATTCGGGAAAAATGCCATACGACTTGAACAGCAGGATGTTGTGCCTTTGCATCGTACTCGTTGGGCAACGTCTACACTGGATTTGTGGAGCTCGGATAGCTTGCTGGATCAGGCGGAGTTTCAGGGACGGTTTTCCATGCCGTTGGCAACGCTTTTACTGGCTGTATTGGCTGTATTGTTAAGTCGTACCTCACCAAGACAGGGGCGGTTCGCTAAATTGTTTGTTGCGGTTCTTGTTTTTATTACTTACTACAACACCTTAGGTGTTGCGCAATCCTGGGTAGCTCGAGGTGAAGTACCAATACAGGTTGGCATATGGTGGGTGCATATTTGTTTATTGATGGTTGTGGCAACCATTGCCATCAGGTACTGGGGTTGGCGGCCATTTGCATCAAAGGTGCAAGTTCAAACCTCTACCGCGAGAAAAGTTAAGGGAACGGTGGATTAAGTGTTAATTCTCGATCGATACATCGCGCGCCATGTGGTTATGGGTATTCTGCTGGTGATGGGTTTGTTACTGTCGTTATTCACTATATTCGCCTTTATGGATGAATTAAATCGAGTGGGCAAAGGCAGCTATACAACATTAGATGCCGTTCAATATGTGTTACTGCTGATACCGGGTCTGGCTTATCAGCTTTTTCCTATGGCTGCATTACTTGGTAGTACGATAGGGCTTGGCTTGCTGGCTAGTAACAGCGAGTTAACTGTTATGCGTGCTGCGGGGGTTTCGTTAAATCGAATCGTTTGGTCGACAATGAAAGTAGGTTTGGTGATGGTGGTGTTAACATTAATTCTTGGGGAAAGTGTTGCGCCCGTTGCGGAACAATATGCACGAACCTTCCGTTCTGTTGCAATTTCTGACAAGTTGGCCATACGTGGTAAATCCCAGATGTGGGCCAGAGATGGAAAAAGTTTTGTAAATGTCCGTGAGATTTTACCGGGCGAGCGCCTTGGTGGAATATTTATTTATGAGAGGGATGAATCACATCGGATTTCCCGCATTGTACAGGCACAATCAGCGGTATTTCAGAAAAACCAGTGGATACTGGAAGATGTTGTGAGCAGTGATTTGACCAATGAACAGGTGACTTCTCGACACCAGGAAAAAATGCTTTGGGATACTAAGCTAAGTCCTGATTTGCTAAGTGTGGTGACACTTCATCCTGCCACCATGTCCATTCAGGATTTGTATCAATATATTGTGTACCTAAAGAAAAATGGTCTGGATGCTGTAACGTATGAATATGCTATGTGGGGTAAAGTGGTTGCACCTTTGATTACCGGTGTAATGGTTTTCCTGGCTATTCCTTTTGTGTTTGGGCCTTTACGCTCTGTTGGCATTGGGCATCGAGTGCTTGTTGGTGCATTGGTTGGCATCGGATTTTATCTGGTCAACCAGATGTTTTCCTATGTGGGGATTGTGTACAGCTTTAATCCGATGGTGAGCGCGATGCTGCCCGCAGGGCTTGCGTTAACCGTGGCTTACTGGATGATGCGCAGGGTGCAATAGCGGGTTATTTTCGAGAGTCTTAAGTTAGCATTCTGATGTTGAGCTTTTGCTTGAGCCCTAAATCCTGGAGTTTAAAACTAAAAAAGACCGGCAGATATCTGCCAGTCTTTTTTAATGATCACTGCATCAGCAATTTGTACGTTTTCTTAAATGTCCGCAATTCCAGGGTTGTCCTTAAGCCCCTTAATCTTTGGCAGGTTCATGTCTTTGACGCGAATCGTATCCTGCGCACGAATATATTCGGCTACAACATCCCAGATGGGATTATCCTGGTCTCTGGGTTCTACGCTGGCCCAGCCGGCGACCTTGTACTTCTTGCTCGCGTCTACAGGTTTACCGTGCAGTTCCATATCGGTTATGCGGTTGCCGATGGTCTTGTTCGGTTCGATACTGTATTTCAGTCCGCCGACGCGTACCATGTCACCACCTTGCTGGTAATAAGGATCTTTATTGAAGAGGTTGTCAGCGATGTCTTCCAGAACCAGCTTGATGGTTTCCCCGGTTATTTCGTTCAGGGTAACCTGTGGATAGGTGATGGCGGTTTGGGGCATTACGTGTTCGAAGGTGATGGGGTCCCCTGGCAACACGCTAACACCCCAGCGGAAACCAGGTGAGAAGGCCAGGTCTGCACCCTGTGTATCAATAAGCGC
>JAUWLO010000286.1 GCA_030613605.1 Gammaproteobacteria bacterium
GGATAACTACATTGAACTTGCCAAACAGGTGAAGAGCTTATGTGTCGAGTATGGTGCCAAACTGATTCTAAATTCTGATCCTGAGGTGGTGTTTATTGTTGATGCTGACGGCGTGAATTTAACCGGTGAACGCTTGTTGGCATTAGATAGCCGCCCACTCCCAGAGAATAAATGGGTAGCTGCTTCGTGTCACACAGCAGCGGACATTGCTCACGCATCACGGATAAATGTAGATTTTGCCATGTTGTCCCCGGTACAGGCGACTGCGAGTCATCCTGAAACAAAACCATTGGGCTGGGAAAAATTCCGGACTATGTGTGAATGCGCACCGTTCCCTGTCTATGCGCTGGGAGGTGTAAAGCCAGATGATGTAGGTCAGGCATTTAACCACGGTGCGCAGGGTATCGCAGCTATAAGGGCGCTTTGGGATTAACGCTTCTATTATTCAACAGAGATCCAGCAAGGTTAAGTAAGATTTTCATCGTCAGTGAAGTCAGTCGGTGTAGTGTCGGCAATGCGATGGCTTTCATCTGCCCAGGCGCCTAGATCAATTAAACGACAGCGCTCTCTACAAAATGGCCTCCATGGGTTTTTGTCAGACCATTCAGTTACCTCGCCGCAAGTGGGGCACTTGACCATTTTGGTGGATTGTTTGTTTATGGACATTTTTTATTTTAAATAATGATTAAAGTGCGCAGCAGCTTATGTGAAAGTCTACTTTATCTGTTGTCTGCGTTGGTCGTGTTGTTGTGCTAGCTTCCATGAAGCGTGCCGTAAGGCGATGACGACCAGCGCTAACTTCAACAAAATAGGGGGATTGTGCGGGTAACCAGACGCGAATCATCTGATAGGGTGTGCTGGTTTCCAAAGTTTGATGGTAATTACCGTTTTCCGCAATTTGAGGGACGGGATCCGCGCTTTCACGGATGAGTTTTAACATCAATTCCACGGATAGTCGCAAGGTGTCGAGCGTGCTTAACCAGTATTTTGCATTTTCAATGCGAGTTTCTGGGGATGATTTTAACCAGTGGCGGTATTGCGGTAAGTCAAAATCACAAAGTCCACCTGGAATGCCGCTACGTTGTATTACCAGTTTGAAGAGTTCATTTTCGCGCAGTTCTTTTGCTAAAGGGCCTTCCATTGAGTGAAGTTGTGATTTAAAGCCAGACAAAGTGGCAAGTAATTGTTTGAGTGTTTCATGATTGATATCAGGTGTTTCTGTTAATGCATTCAATGTTCCGCTAATACGATCCAACTCTTTGATAACTTCAGTCTTGATGTCGACACGGCTGACGATGCTGAGGATTTCTAACAAGGTTGTTAATGTATTGTGGCTGTCCCAAACAGCCTCACCGCGCATGCTGTGGCGTGCCTGTCTGAATAAAAATTCAAGGCGCAGAAAAAAACGCAGGCGTTCGTTTAGCGGGTGTTCGTAAATGATGGGTGAAGGTTGCATGTTTAGCTATTTTCTATCAGAAATGATATTCAGGCAAATCGGAGTTTGTGGTGTGTAATTTCAGGTATCGGTTCCCGGTCATTTGGTGGTTTTGGCCTGTTTTAAATATTGTTCATGGAGGGCGTCGACCTGTTCAAGCAGGGATGATTTATCGTCAGTATTTATTAACACATCATCGGCTGCTGCCAGTCGTCCATCACGGTTAATTTGTGCGTTGATAATGGTTTCAACCTGATTTTTTGGTATTCCGTCACGCTTCATTGTACGTTCGATTTGTAGTTCGCGTGGTAAATCGATAACAAGGACACGTTGAACCATGTCGGTCCAGCCACTTTCGATCAATAGTGGTACGCAAAGAATACAATAAGGTGCCTTGAGCTCAGCAATTCGATTTTGTGCATATTCCTTTGCACGTGGGTGCAATATACCTTCCAGTGTCTTGCGTTCGTCGGCGTCATCAAAAATGCGGGCACGAAGCCAGGCACGATTGAGCTGGCCATCTGTCTGTATTATATCCGGGCCAAAATGCGCTTCAATTTCCTTTAAGGCATCTTCTCCTGGCCTGACCAGTTCACGGGTAATAATATCGGCATCGATGACTGGCACACCGAGCTGTTCAAAATGTTTTGTGACAGTGGATTTTCCGCTACCTATGCCACCGGTAAGACCAATAACTAACACGATCCTGGATTCCGCAGTTGACCACTTCGTGACGAGGCTAACATTGTGAAATTAATACGTTTTGTGGTTGCACTGTATTACACCTTTTGGGTGGAGCGCTACAATACACATAGCACATTTTTTATCGTGACGTGCAGCGTTGGCCGCTCTCGCACATCCATGTGCTTCGCGTCACCGGTATGTCCTATACAATGCGAATCGTCACAATAGGCCAGCTATTCTTCCTCATCGCGCCTTGCCTGTCACGATAAAAAAGGCACTCTGTGTACTGTTCAACTGCAAATTCCAGGATGAGGTGAAGATACTTGAGATGAGGACAAACACCAAGTCCTAATGTGAAGTAAAAATAATATGCTTACAGGCCTGAATACCGTAAATAGGCATTGGTAAGATCATTGCCCCAAAGCAAAGCGATCCACCCGGCAGCGGCCAGATAAGGGCCGAAGGGGATAGGGATGGTCCTGTC
>JAUWLO010000171.1 GCA_030613605.1 Gammaproteobacteria bacterium
CCACTGTCCGCCTTTCTTTAAAATTTCAGGAACGGACGCCAGTGTTTCGGTGTTATTGATTGTGGTCGGTCTACCGTATAGCCCGAAGCTTGCCGGGAATGGTGGTTTAAAGCGTGGCTGGCCTTTTTTACCTTCGAGTGATTCCAGTAAGGCCGTTTCTTCACCGCAAATATAAGCGCCGCCACCGAGATGAGTGTAAAGATCAAAGTCCATTCCGGAACCCAGGATGTTTTTACCCAGCAGTCCGGCTGCATAGGCATCCGCAATTGCGGCTTCAAACCTTTCGTAGGGTTCCCAAAATTCACCGCGTATATAGTTGTAACCCGCCGTAGCACCAATGGTGTATGCCGCAATCGCCATTCCTTCAATTAACGCATGAGGGTTAAAACGTAAGATGTCTCTGTCTTTACAGGTGCCGGGCTCGCCTTCATCCGAATTACAAACAATGTACTTCTGCCCAGGAGGGGTTCTGGGCATGAAACTCCACTTAAGTCCTGTGGGGAACCCTGCACCACCTCGCCCGCGTAGAGCAGATGTTTTTAGTTCAGCAATTATTTCTTCTGCGGAAGTTTGTTCTTTCAGTATTTTTTTCCATACTTCATACCCGCCTGTGCTCTGGTATGTCTCCAAAGTCCATGGCTCATCGAGATGCTGGTTTTTAAAACAAACTTCGTTAGTCATCGTGTTTAGTCCAACCCATCGAGAATAGCGTCGATTGTTTCTGGTGTAAGGTTTTCATAATAGTTTTTATCTATCTGAAGCATTGGCGCACCTACACAGGCGCCCAGGCACTCAACTTCTTTTAAGGTGATACGACCATCTTTTGTGGTTTCACCCAAACTGATACCCAGGCGTTTCTCAAAATGGGAAACCACATCATCCGATCCGCAAAGCATGCAGGAGATGTTGGTGCAAATGCATATTTTGTGTTTACCGACCGGGGTTAATTCATACATGGAATAAAAGGTGGCGACTTCGTATACAGAGATACGAGGCATTTCAAGATAATCTGCTACAGCTTCCATTAATGGATCAGTTAGATGTCCGTCATTAGCATCCTGAACAATACGTAATGCAGCCATACAGGCAGACTGTTTTTGCTCTGCCGGATATTTGCTTATCCACATATCTATTTCGGCGAGTGATTCTGCCGATAACAAATTATTCACATTGGTATCCATTACAGCAGCCATTATCGATCCACTTCTCCAAATACAATATCTTGCGTACCAATGATGGCGACAACGTCTGCCAGCATATGCCCGCGAATCATTTCATCCAGCGATGAAAGGTGCGCAAAACCCGGCGCACGTATTTTTAAACGGTAAGGTTTATTTGAGCCATCGGACACAAGATAGATGCCGAATTCTCCCTTTGGATGTTCAACGGCGGTATACACTTCACCTTCCGGTAACACATAACCTTCTGTAAACAATTTAAAGTGATGTATCAGCGACTCCATGTCACCTTTCATGTTTTCACGACTTGGTGGCGTCAACTTGTGGTCTGCCAGCATTACCGGACCAGGGTTGGCGCGCAACCATTTGACGCACTGTTCAATTATTTTATTAGATTGACGGAATTCTTCGATACGCACCAAATACCGATCATAACTGTCACCAGTGACGCCAACAGGAATATCGAAATCCAGTTGATCGTAAACTTCATAAGATTGTTTTTTACGTAAATCCCATTCAATGCCTGAGCCACGTAGCATTGGTCCAGTAAAACCAAGTTGTAAGGCGCGTTCTGGACTTACCACACCAATACCGACAGTGCGTTGTTTCCAGATTCGGTTTTCAGTTAGCAGGGTTTCGTATTCGTCTACACAACCAGGGAAACGTTTGGTGAAATCATCAATGAAATCCAGCAGGCTGCCCTGTCGGTTTTCATTAAGTTTGTCCACTTCCTTCTGGTTATGCCATTGTGATTTTTCATACTGCGGCATCTGCGCAGGAAGATCACGGTAAACGCCACCTGGTCGATAATATGCTGCATGTAAACGCGCACCCGACACAGCTTCGTATATATCCATCAGGTCTTCACGTTCGCGGAAGGCATACAGGAACACTGTCATCGCACCGATATCAAGTGCGTGTGCACCTAACCACATCAGGTGATTAAGGATGCGGGTAATTTCATCAAACATGACTCGAATGTACTGGGCACGTATTGGCGCTTCAACGCCAAGCATTTTTTCTATCGCCATTACATAAGCATGTTCATTACACATCATGGATACGTAATCGAGTCGATCCATGTAAGGAATGCTTTGATTGTATGGTTTTGATTCAGCCAGTTTCTCGGTGGCACGATGCAACAGGCCAATATGAGGATCGGCACGATCAATGGTTTCACCATCCATTTCCAGAACCAGACGTAACACGCCATGCGCAGCTGGATGCTGAGGGCCAAAGTTTAATGTGTAGTTGCGTATTTCTGGCATGTTAATCACTAACCTGCATTTCTTGCTGTTCTTTGCGAATAACTTTTGGTACTAGCGTTCTGGGTTCTATGCTGACGGGTTCATAGATAACACGTTTTTGCACTGCGTCGTAACGCATCTCGACATTACCAATCAACGGGAAGTCTTTGCGGAACGGGTGGCCAATAAATCCATAATCTGTGAGTATGCGGCGAAGGTCTGGATGGTTTCTGAACATGATGCCAAACAGATCAAACGCTTCACGTTCGAACCAGTTTACGCCTGCCCATACACCTACTACTGAATCCAGGATGGGTTCGTCTTCAGACAGGAATGTTTTAACACGTACGCGACAATTGTTTTTGATTGATAACAGATGATAAACCACAGCAAAGCGATGACTACCGGTTTGTTCACCCGTGGGTTCATCTGTTTCTGCAACACCTCGGCTAAAACCACTGCCGGTTGCCGAGCCTGTTTCCCACTCTACCTGGCCAAACGTTAAGTAATCCACACCACAACAATCGATTAATTCTTCGAATGCCAGATCTGGTTTATCACGCAGGTCTGTACAGACTTGAACGATGTCTTTGCTATCCACAGTCATTGTTACTTCATTAAAGGCAACGTCAACGGTGACTGAATCACCGAAATGTTCCTTGATGTGTGTAACTAATTTATCTGTAACTTTGCTCATGTGTGGACAGTTCTCTAAATATTAGTTCTCTATACGTCAGGTCTATTGCTTATCGAGCAATGGTGTTCGTGTTTCGTATTTTATTTTGTAATTGTATGATGCCGTACAACAAAGCCTCTGCTGTGGGCGGGCAACCCGGTACATAAATGTCGACCGGTACTATTCGGTCGCAACCTCTCACCACCGAATAGGAGTAGTGATAATAACCGCCACCATTTGCACAGGAGCCCATGGAAATAACCCAACGAGGTTCAGACATCTGGTCGTAAACTTTGCGTAACGCAGGCGCCATTTTATTCACCAGGGTCCCAGCAACAATCATTACGTCAGATTGCCTTGGGCTGGGACGAAAAATAATACCGAAGCGATCAAGGTCATAGCGCGATGCACCGGCATGCATCATTTCGACCGCGCAACAGGCCAAACCGAAAGTCATTGGCCACAGGGAACCCGTGCGTGCCCAATTGATGACAGAGTCGAGCGATGTAGTAACTACACCTTGAGGTAGCTTGCCTTCTATTCCCATTCCAGCGCCCCCTTCTTCCATTCGTAGATAAAGCCGATTACCAAAATTCCGAGGAACACAAACATGGCCCAGAAACCAAACCAGCCGATGTCCTGCAATACAACTGCCCACGGAAACAGAAAAGCGATTTCAAGATCAAAAATGATAAATAGAATGGCAACCAGGTAAAAGCGCACGTCGAATTTCATGCGGGAGTCTTCGAAGGCTTCAAAGCCGCATTCATAAGGAGAAAGTTTGGCACTATCAGGACGGTTCGGCCCCAGAAGTCTGGCAGCCAAGATTGGTACTACACCAAATAACAGGCCCAGCACTAAAAACACCAAAACTGGTAAATAATTTTCAAGCATGTGGCTAGAGTCCCACCCCTAAGTACAGTTTTAAGTACTAACTTTTATTTATTCTTATTATTTAATTATTGTATTTCAACGCGCTTTTAGTGCCTTCGCAGCTGCCTCTTATTTGGGCAATATTTACCACGAGTACACACCCCTTCACGACAGGCCACTGTTACTAACTATTAGCGACACAAATCTTAAGCGCGAACCACCGAGTTTAGGCTAGGACAAAAGGACTTGTCAAGGCAGATTAAAGGACCAATAACTCATAGTAATCAAGGTGTTATTGTACCAAGCTGGCCTATAAAAATGCTTGATAAGGAGAGAAAAATGTGATGCCGATGGCTGGAAGCGACTGGCGTAGATCACCATTTTGTCTGGAACAAAATGGAACGCACTTCTGTATGTGCGCCCTTTAGGGTGCAAGCCAGGGATGGCTTGCATTAGCAGCACAGGAACTGTGCCGGTGCATTACTGATTAAAAT
>JAUWLO010000190.1 GCA_030613605.1 Gammaproteobacteria bacterium
CCAGTGGAATCTGGCTGGGGCAGACATAATCACAGCCGCCGCATTCGATACAGTCAAATAAATGATAATCCTGAACCTTGTCAAAATCCTTGGCGCGAGCGTACCAGTAGAGTTGTTGCGGTAACAGGCCAACTGGACAGGAGATCGCACAACTGCCACAACGAATGCCTGGCATGGCATATTCACCGCGCGAGGGTAGCGGCACATCAGCGACTGTTGAATTCACCAGAATGCAGTTGGTGGTTTTAATCACGGGGACATCATCGTGGTGTAACGCAACCCCCATCATTGGGCCGCCCATAATGACGCGCGTTAACGTATTGAGGTTGCCGCCACATTCATCAATCAGATCAGAAACCGGTGTGCCGATGAGTACTTCCAGGTTGCGGGCACTGGCAACGCTGCCGGCGATGGTGATGTAGCGAGAGATAAGGGGTTCATCATTTTCGATAGCATTATATATCGCGTATGCTGTTCCCACGTTATGACATACCACGCCGATATCCAGTGGTAATCCACCAGCAGGAACTTCTTTACCGGTTAATACCTGGATAAGTTGTTTCTCGCCACCAGCGGGATATACGGTGGGTACCTGTATAACTTCAATAAAGTCTGCGCCGGTGTTTCGCACCTGCTCCTGCAAAGCTAGAAAGGCTGCACGTTTATTGTTTTCAACACCGATAATGCATTTTTCTGCGCCAAGCGCATGCTTCATGATACGCATGCCAACGATGACTTCCAGTGCATGTTCGCGCAATAACATTTCATCACAGGTAATGTAAGGTTCACACTCGGCACCATTAAGGATGAGTGTGTGCACAGGTTTGTGATCAGGATTGAGTTTTATAAACGACGGGAAACCAGCGCCACCCATACCAACGACACCGGCGTCACGTATTAAATCGCGTAACTCATTTGGCGTAAGGTCTTTGTAGTTGTGAACCTGGTGTTGCTTGGGGCGCCATTCCTCTTTGCCATCCGTTTCGATAATGATGCACAGGGCTTCCAGTCCGGAAGGATGTTGAACATGGTGATTGGCGATAGCGATCACCGTGCCAGAGCTGGAAGCATGTACTGGTGAGCTGATGGTGTCGGTCGGTTTTGCAATCAGTTGCCCTTTTAATACTTTATCACCCACCGCGACAATGGGCTGAGCGGGTTCGCCAATGTGTTGTTGCAATGGCAACACCAGTTTTTTTGGCAGGCGTGCCGGCTTTACGGGTTGTGCAGTGGCAACCCTTTTGTGATCTCGGAGTTTTATGCCTCCCGGAAAATAAGACAGGCGCCGCATTAGCTTGTCACCTTCTTTTTATCAGGAGTGGTTGCTGTGGCTACTGTTATTACAGTTGGTGTTGAGTCATTCGGGAATGACCATTTCCAGTTGCCTGAATTTGTCTCCACGGGAATTATGTCTATGCAATCTACCGGGCAAGGCGGGATGCATAAATCACAGCCTGTACACTCTTCAGTTATTATCGTGTGCATTTGTTTGGCAGCACCAAGGATGGCATCTACCGGACAGGCCTGAATGCATAACGTACAACCAATACAGGTTTCTTCATCTATAAACACAACCGTTTTAATGTCTTCTTCAACACCATTCTCAGGGTTAAGCGGTTTGACATCGCGTCCTAACAAGTCGGCCAGGGCGATAATGGTTGTTTCGCCACCGGGTGGGCATTGATTTATATCTGCTTCACCATTAGCGATGGCGGTTGCGTAAGGGCGACAACCTGGATAGGTACACTGTCCGCATTGAGTTTGCGGTAACAGGGAATTAATTTTATCGACCAGCGGATCGCCTTCCACCTTGTAACGAATGGAGGCATAGCCGAGCACTAATCCAAAGATCAGACCCAAAGCGCAAAGAGCCAGGATAGCTTCTAACATCTGTTGGCCTCTAACATGGGGTAGTGATCAACCTTGCACCAGACCAGAAAAACCCATGAAGGCCATCGACATCAGGCCGGCAGTGATCAGGGCAATAGCCGGGCCGCGAAAGGCCTCGGGCACATCGGCAACAATGATGCGTTCTCGCATGGCAGCGAACAAAATCAGCACCAGGGAAAAACCCACCGAGGCACCAAAACCATAAACGGCGGATTGTAAAAAGCCATGTTCCTGTTGCACGTTAAGCAGTGCCACACCGAGCACCGCGCAGTTGGTGGTGATCAACGGTAAAAAGATACCTAACACCTGATACAGCAGCGGGCTGGTTTTGTGCACCACCATTTCGGTGAATTGCACCACCACCGCAATCACCAATATAAAGGTAATGGTGCGCAGGTATTCCAGCCCTAGCGGCGCCAACAGGTACTCGTTGACCAAATAGCTACATATAGAAGAAAGAGTGAGTACGAAGGTGGTGGCCAGGGCCATGCCAGTGGCGGTTTCCAGTTTACGAGACACGCCCATGAAGGGGCACAGGCCAAGGAATTTGACCAGCACGAAATTGTTGACCAGCACAGTGCTGACGAGGATAAGGGCGTATTCGGTCATAGTGCGCTAACGATACTCGATCTACCGGTCATTTGTTAATAACTCTTAATGGTGGGTGCGGCATGCTCTGTTTGTCATTCCGGCGCAGGCCGGAATCCAGGGCGTGCTCAGTATTACCCGGTTACCCATTCTGGATCCCGGCCTGCGCCGGGATGACGGTAATAATTGGATTATTGGTAAGCGATAAAAGCCATGACTCTATTCAATGTTAGCAAGACTGTTCAGAGTTTATTTCACCCGCATGCCCGGTTGGGCGCCTTCATGAGGTTCCAGTATCCACAGATCTTTACCGCCGGGGCCCGCAGCCAGTACCATGCCTTCAGAAATGCCAAAGCGCATTTTGCGCGGCGCCAGGTTTGCCACCATTACCGTGAGTTTGCCTTCCAGATCTTCCGGGGCGTAGGCACTTTTGATGCCTGCAAATACGTTGCGGGTTTCCCCGCCTAAATCCAGGGTGAGTCGCAGCAGTTTGTCAGCGCCTTCTACGTGCTCGGCTTTACTGATGCGCACAATGCGCAGGTCGAGTTTGGCGAAATCATCGTATTCAATCGTATCTGCAATGGGATCCATAGAGGAAGTCTCTTTCTTTTTATCAGTTGATTTAGTTGTCACTGATGTTGTTTGCTCAGCAGCCAGGGTTTTTTTGGCATCTTCCAGCAGTGCATCGATTTTTTCCTGTTCGACGCGTGTCATCAGTGGTTTGAATTTTTTGATGGCGTGATCGGTTAATGGTTTAACACAGCTATCCCAGGCCAGTGCATCGATGTTGAGAAACGCCTCGGCCTTTTCCGCCATCACCGGCAGCACGGGTTTGAGATAGGTCATGAGTACCCGAAACAGATTCACGCCGGTGGAATAAATGGCCTGCGCCTGTGCGGCGGTATTTTCGTCCTTGGCCAGTACCCAGGGCTTTTGTTCGTCGATGTATTGATTGGCAAGGTCGGCCAGCGCCATAATTTCACGCATGGCATGGCCGAACTCACGACTTTCATAAAGTTCTGCAATTTGATCACCGGCATCCACAAAACGTTGATAGAGCTCCGGCTCACTGCACTCGGCCGATAATTGGCCATCACATTTTTTACTAATAAACCCTGCGCAGCGGCTGGCGATATTGACCACTTTCCCCACCAGGTCCGAGTTTACCCGGGCCATGAAATCCTCAAAGTTGAGATCGAGATCATCAATGCGACTGGTGAGTTTGGCGGCAAAGTAATAACGCAGGTATTCCGGATCGAGATGATCCAGATACTGGCGGGCATTAATAAAGGTGCCACGGGATTTGGACATCTTCTGGCCGTTCACAGTCAAAAATCCGTGTGCCCACACCGCAGTCGGCGTGCGCATGTCGCTACCGGCCAGCACTGCGGGCCAGAACAGGGCGTGGAAGCTGATGATGTCTTTGCCAATAAAATGATAGAGCTCGGCCTTACTGTCTTTGGCGAGGAAATCATCGAAGTTCAGGCTATCATCTTTATCGCAGAGGTTTTTAAAGCTGGCGAAATACCCCATGGGCGCATCCAGCCATACGTAAAAATACTTACCGGGTGCGTCAGGAATCTCGAATCCAAAATAGGGGCTGTCGCGGCTGATATCCCACTCACGCAGTTCTTCTTT
>JAUWLO010000239.1 GCA_030613605.1 Gammaproteobacteria bacterium
AACAGTAGTACTTACTGATACAACAGACTGTAGTTTCCAACTAAAGTCGATTACATTCATTCCATGCAAGCCTATTCAAACATCACCTTCATTAAAAAAAGACCTCGACATAATGCAACGGCATTACACGAAGCCAATTTCGCCAAGCTGGCCCGCGTTGTTCCCGGGTTGCGTGATCTTCAGGGGCACGTTTTTATCCGCGGGCCCAACGACTCTCAATTAGAACTCAAAATTCTTGAAACCAGCAAATACACAAAAACATTTTCTCTGCACCTAAACTACTGCAAAGCAAAACAAAACCTTACACAACCATGGCTTTCGAACCTGCAAATGAAAATTCGCAACTATTACGACGCCAGCGTTACCGAGGTACTCGCATTCCAGAAACACCATCGCCTTGATGCTAGGTATCAATATCCAAATTCCAGGATGTATCAATGTAATGAAAAATGGCAAACCAACCAGTTTCTTGGCGAATGGCTGGACCACTGCCTACGCACACGCTGCTATTTTCATGGTCCAACAGAGCTTGTCGACATCTAGACTGGCAAATATTCACTACCCCGCCTAAAACAGCCCAAAATCCCTGGATTTCAGGCAAACATCCCTTTTTAAATCAAAAAATAGCCCCTTTCAGTTAAAGCTTAATCTTGTTTTAACCGATAAATATACTAGGAAAAACCGGATAAAATTAGAGAAACACGATGAACATCCTGACCAAAATACCAGCCAAACTCGCGATACTGCTCATATTTATGACAGTCACGCTGCAGGTCTATGCAGCTGGAGATTACGTGTGGGAGGCAAAGTTTGCCAAAGAGTTGCCGAAAGCTGAGCAAGGCAACGTTAAATCCCAATACGCTATCGGCGAAATGTATGAAAAAGGCAAAGGTACTGAGGCCGATACCAATAAGGCCTTTAAATGGTACGTTGAAGCAGCGGGAAAAGGTAACAAAAAAGCCGCTTATAAGGTCGGCCTATTTTATTACAAAGGCCAGGCCGTTACTAAAAATTATAGAATAGCCCGCACCTGGTTTACCAAATCTGCCGACAAACACTATGCACGAGCAGAGTATTACCTCGGTGAAATATATGAAAATGGACGTGGCGTTTCACGCAACAAGGGCACCGCCTTAAAATGGTACAAACGCGCCCTGGCTGGCGGCTATGGCACGGCATCGGGAGGCATAAAAAGAGTCGCATCTGCTCAAGCTGCATCAAAAAGAATTAGCCCAACAAGAAAACCCAAACGCGTCGCACCTACTACTACAGCTAGAAAAACCATATCAACCATCGAAACTGTTCTCAAGGGTGGCTGGAAAAAACGGAAAAAACCTGTGGAATACCTGCCATCTTCTGTTAATACTTGCAAACGTACCGGTAAAAATCTGGAATGTGAGTCAGACCTAATCAAACGTAATATTGGTATGGCCGATATCAACTACACAACTAAAGCCATTATTTTTAGCTTTAAGTCCGACGGACGATTTAAAGTTTCTTACCGAAACAATGTTAAAACCATCAAGGTGACTGACGAAGAATTTGCTGAATCAGGTGAAAGAGTACCCGTCAAACTAGGATGGCAGGATGCAGAACACAAGCTGGCATGCAAGGTTGAAAACAGCAAGAAAATAATCTGCACCAAAAATAAAACCCGTAAAGTAATACTGAAGCGATAAATAAAAGTAAGCTCTGTTCTCAAACCCCTGTCATAAATGGCAGGGGTTTTTATTTGCCTCGAATTTACCTGTCAATCAGCCCCCTGCTCCTTAATCTCAACTCACCAGACTCAACCCGCCAGTTAAGATTAATAATGTGAAATTGGCTGATTTGTGGCATTATTCGCGCCTGATTTTACCTCACCCTGCAGTCCAGCCGTAAACACCGCTCGCCCTGCATTCATTAATACACTTTATTGGGTACAAAACCTTGTTAGCAACCGCGAATATCACCATGCAATTTGGCGCCAGGCCACTATTCGAAAACATTTCCGTTAAATTCGGCGAGGGTAATCGATACGGGCTGATCGGAGCCAATGGCTGCGGTAAATCAACCTTCATTAAAATCCTGGGCGGTGATCTGGAACCAACCGCCGGCAATGTATCTAAAGACCCAAATGAACGCATTGGTAAATTAAAACAGGATCAGTTTGCCTACGAAGAATACAGCGTTATTGATACCGTGATTATGGGACACGAAGAACTGTGGAAAGTTAAGGCAGAACGCGATGCGATATATGCCAACCCGGAGATGACCGAAGAAGATGGCATGAGGGCCGCCGATCTTGAGCATGACTATGCCGAAATGGACGGTTACACTGCCGAGGCGCGTGCCGGTGAAATACTATTAGGCGCAGGTATTCCGGTTGAACAGCATTTCGGCCTCATGAGCGAAGTTGCACCAGGCTGGAAATTAAGGGTATTGCTGGCTCAGGTTTTGTTTTCTGATCCAGATATCATGTTATTAGACGAACCCACCAACAACCTGGACATCAATACCATCAGTTGGCTGGAGGGCGTGTTAAACGAACGCAACTGCACCATGATCATCATTTCTCATGATCGTCATTTCCTCAACAGTGTTTGCACTCACATGGCCGACCTGGATTATGGTGAATTACGCATCTACCCTGGTTCGTATGATGAGTACATGACGGCTGCAACGCAGGTGAGCGAACAACTTCTATCAGATAACGCCAAGAAAAGCGCCCAAATAGCCGACCTCAAAGCCTTCGTCAGCCGTTTCTCTGCCAACGCGTCAAAATCCAAACAGGCAACGTCCCGCGCCAAACAAATTGATAAGATTCAACTCGCAGAAGTCAAACCATCCAGCCGTAAAAACCCTTTTATCCGCTTCGACCAGGACAAAAAATTACACCGTCTTGCCCTGGAGGTAGAAGGTCTTTGCAAACATTTTGATGAAGATCTGTTTGCCGGTCTCAATCTTACTGTAGAAGTCGGCGAACGCATTGCCATCATAGGACCTAACGGTATTGGCAAATCCACCTTATTAAAATGTCTGGTTGGTGATCTGGAGCCCACAACAGGTCATATAAAATGGTCTGAAAATGCCAGCATCGGTTATTACGCGCAGGATCACGCCGCCGACTTTGAAGAACATAAGACCCTGTACGACTGGATGGACCACTGGGGAAAAGAAAGTGACGACGAGCAAATCATTCGTGGCACGCTAGGACGTTTGCTTTTTTCTCAGGATGACATTAATAAAACCGTGGATGTTATTTCAGGCGGCGAACAGGGTCGTATGTTATTTGGAAAAATAATGCTGCAACGTCCAAATATAATATTAATGGATGAACCCACTAACCACCTGGA
>JAUWLO010000074.1 GCA_030613605.1 Gammaproteobacteria bacterium
GCTTTAGCTTTAGCCCTGGCCTTTGGTTTGGCTTTCGGCTTAGCTTTGGGTTTAGGTTTTGCTGCTGCGTCTTTAGTAACATTAGTTTTCACTGGCGCAACCTCAACCGCTTTCACTGAATCTTCCGCTGCTGGCCATTCACTAAAGGGGAAAGGTTTGTCATCAGAATTATAGGTGACAAACAACAGGCAGCCATATACATAACGAGCCAAACTGGCGCCAAAATTTCTCAGATTATCGTTAGTTTGGCCCGTAAAGACGGTGAATAAAAACTGGATCACCACCACTGCCACAGTAACAAAACGTGCGACAACCAGCATGAAAACGAACATCAGAATATACAGACCCCGAACCCAGGTTTCTGCTGCGGTAAGATTTTGTTTGAGATCGTCATCCATTATTTTATGGCCTGTTATTATTTGTTAAAAGCACCCGTTTAAGAAAAGAAGCACTCGTTGAGTATTACTGCCGCGATTATACCAGACAGCCACGACCATCTGCTACACACCAGCTACTACCCGGGCCGCTTATGCCCGGGACAATCATAACTGTAGATTTCCCGACCATCACCCAAGGCCCCGTCCAGACGCATCGCCGTCAGCAAACCACCCCACAGGCAGCCAGTATCCAGAGCAAAAACACCGCCACCTTTACCAAAACTATCCCGATACAGCCCCAACGTGGACCAGTGCCCAAAAACAATGCGCAGGTCTTTACTCTTACGTTCGGGCACCTCATACCAGGGCCGAAACCCGGGCAGCTGGGTGCCTGGCTCGCCCTGAGATTTTAAACACAACTGGCCACCGGCATTACAATAACGTAGACGGGTAAAACAATTGGTAATAAAACGCAGCCGTCCCCAGCTCGTTAAACCTTCGCTCCAGGTATCCGGTTCATTGCCATACATGTTGGCGAGAAAATCTCGATAATTTTCGCCTTGCAGTACCATCTCCACCTCAGCGGCAAGTTGCTGCGCCTGAGCCAGGTCCCATTGTGGTGGCAGGCCGGCATGTACCATGGTAAATCGCAGGCCTTCATCGTGAAACATCAGCGGCTGCTGGCGCACCCATGCCAACAGCTCCTCGCGATCGGGTGCAACAAATATTTCTTCAAGGGTATCGCTACGATGAAAGGGAGCACATTTTTCAGCCAGTGCCAGCATGTGTAAATCATGATTGCCCAATACCGTAATAGCAGCGTCACCCAGGTCGCGCACAAAACGCAATACACGCAGGCTATCCGGGCCACGGTTGACCAGATCACCGGTAAACCAGAGTTTGTCCTTGGAAGAATCAAAATGAATCTCATCCAGCAAGCCCATGAGGTCATCATAACAACCCTGCACGTCACCAATTGCGTACACCGCCATAGTCAACCGACCTTATTAAACAAATAGATAAATTAACAAACAGCCCAACACCAAACGATAAATCACAAACGGCATCATGCCGATGCGCTCCAGCAGCTTAAGAAAATAATGAATACACACATAAGCGGTAATCGCCGAAGTGACAATACCAATGACCATCGCTCCCCAGTCAACGAGGCCAGGCGAGCTAACAAGATCACGGGTGAGCATTAAACCCGCCAGGGTGATGACTGGAATGGACAACAGGAATGAAAAGCGCGCTGCGGCCTGACGCGACAAACCCAACATTAAGCCTGCTGTCATGGTGATGCCAGAACGCGAAGTACCGGGGATTAACGCCACCGCCTGCGCAACACCAATGATCAAGATATCGCTGACACGCAAACTGTATTCATCACGTCGGCCACGACCTTTTGAATCTGCCAGCCACAACAACAAACCAAACCCGATGGTGGCTGCAGCGATCACCAGTTCCGAACGCAAATTAACTTCGATATAACCCTTAAAAAGCAAACCCGCCAAACCAACCGGCACGGTGCCCCACAATACCGCCCATGCCAGACGGCTGTTGGCCGTGTTTTGGCGCGTTAGCAAAGATTGAAACCAGTCTCGCGCCATTGGTACCAGCTCGCGACGGAAATACAGCACGACTGCTGTGAGTGTGCCCACGTGCACAGCAACATCAAATGCCAGACCCTGATCTTCCCAGCCCAGTAATCGCGGCAACAAAATAAGATGCGCCGAACTGGAGACCGGTAAAAACTCGGTAAAGCCCTGTAGAAGAGCAAGCAATATAGCATGCAATGAATCCATGCTGGCAGTCTACCTTTTTTCTGCAATCAAACGGGCATGACTGCCATTTTTCAACAACGATTTTTCTATCACCTTGTAACCGGTTTTTTTCAACAAAAATTCCAGGTCATCCACACTGAACCGGTTGTGCTCAATAAAGTGTATAAACATGTCATCAAGCTTTTCGACTGACGTGGTCGGATCAAAAACCGCCATGCCATCGGTTGCCGCATCCAGGTACTGACTCAACGGGGTGCGCACCCAGTCCATAATATAAAATCGGCCGCCGGGCTTTAAACAACGATGTACTTCCTGCAACGCACGCACCGGCTGGTTCATTTCATGAAGCACCACCGAAGCAACCGCCGCATCCACACTATTGTTTTCCAGACCCAGATGCGGATCATGAAGGTCGGCTGTTAATATCTGCGCATTTTTCGGCAAGTCTTCCACCGCGTCGATCATGTACTCGGCACACTCCACACCTAGAGCCCTACCATTTGGGTAACGTTCCATCAGGACCTTCAAAAACATACCGGGGCCGGTACCGAGATCCAGCACGGTGGGGTTTTCCGACAAGACCGGCTCAATGTATTTCGCCCACACATCCCAGAATTCATCGTTAAAACGACTGGCATACGTATCCTTCATCATCTGCGCAAAGGCCTCACCATCACGATGATGTTTTGCCAGCATTTCCTGAGTGTTTTTTAATGTGTGGCTTAATGTTTGTTCTTTCATTAGCACTCTCTCTTAGTGATTACTTCCAACAATATTCATGAGGCTTACAGCTTGTGGCGAGCATCTAACATGGAAAATCCGGACAGGGCAGATTCAATATTTTTAGTCAGCGCCATCACCTTGAATAATTCGCCCATTTCATTCGGCATGGTTAAGGTGCGTATCTGTTGCGCATGCAGTAATCGATCCCTCTCATTACTGGCATTTGCTTCAGCCAATTCAGTTATTCCATTGCTGAGTAAAAAATAAGCCTGGGACGTATAGCCACTGACATCCAGACCTGATGCCTGTGCTGCTTCGGCAATGGCGGTAAAATCCACATGTGCAGTAATGTCCTGCAAGCCGGGATAAACAAAAGGATCGTCATGGGCGCGATGTCGATAGTGACACATGAGCGTACCCGCACTGCGCTCAGGATGATAATACTCATGGCGTGGAAAACCGTAATCCAGCAATAGCACCACACCATCTTCTAACGTGTCCGCAACAGACTGTATCCAGGCATTAGCCGCCAGATTTATTTCCGACTGATAACCCACCGGTAAGTCCCTGGCCACAACTTCAAGCTGCTTTTGAAGCTGTGTACTTTCTGGTTCAGCGTTAACCAACTGAAAACGATTATCCTGCCAGGTCACGTAACGTTCCTTAATGCCATTTTCTTCCACACTAAAACAACACACCGGCAACGCATCCAGTAATTCGTTGGCAATCACAATCCCGCGAAAACCGGATTTTGGTAACTCATCCAGCCACTGGACTCGATTCAGTAAATGCGGCACACGATCGGACAATGTTTCCTTTTGACGTTGTCGCAAATCTGCACTAAGTTCCAGAATAAAATAATGGTTCGGTAAGTTTTGTAGACGCTCCAGCTCGGCCAGCATATCGGCCGCCATCACACCACTACCACCACCCACTTCCAGCACATCACCCTTCTCAAAACCGCTTTCATCAAGAGAGGAAAGCACTTCGCTTACCTGACGGGCAAGCGTTTGTGAAAACAAACATGAAATCTCAGGCGCAGTGACAAAATCACCCGACTCACCAAACTTTCGACTGCCAGCGCTGTAATAACCCAGACCCGGTGCGTACAGTGCCAGCTCCATATATTGAGCAAAGCTAATTCGACCGCCGGTATTTTTGATCTCATCATGAATCAGGGTAATAAGTTGCTCACTATGCGCCTGAGCAACCTCATCTGGCACTGGCAGACGAGACAACTCTTCAGCAGCTTGCTTCATGGTGAGCCGTGGGTTTTCCTGTGTTCGATCAGTGGACATATTATTAAGGCGGCTGATGAGTCGTTGGGCAATAGTTGCAAGGTGGGTTACAGTGTGCAGATCGTTATTAGCTATACACTTGTTGGCTATGCACTATGGAGTGCTACGGAGATAGAAGCGTGAATGATAGCACAGGCAGATCTGACAACTCGTCGGACAACAATACGGACAGTAAGGGCTCTTTAGCCGACAAAGTAGTGCTTATCACCGGCGGCGTGCATCGAATCGGTGCTGACACCGCTCGGATTTTACATGCCGAGGGGGCCCGACTGGTACTACACTATCGCAACTCACGCGATGTCGCTCACACCCTTCAGGACGAGCTGAATAAGACCCGTCCCGATTCAGTAGTGTTGGTGCGGGCCGACCTGCTGGATCAGGCCTCGCTGCCTGCTGTTGTCGCCGATTCCCTGTCCACCTGGGGTCGCCTGGATGTGCTGGTCAATAATGCATCCAGTTTTTACTCTACTCCGGTAGGCAAGGTCACCGAATCTGAATGGAACGATTTAATCGGCACCAATCTCAAAGCTCCTTTTTTCCTCTCTCAGGCCGCCGCACCTCATCTGAAAGAAACCCGGGGCTGCATCGTCAATATTGTCGATATCCATGCCGAACGACCCTTGAAGCGCTTCCCTGTTTACAGCATTGCCAAGGCTGGGCTAGTGATGCTCACCAAAGCTATGGCCTGTGAGCTCGGGCCGGAGGTTCGCGTTAACGCCGTTGCGCCCGGCGCGATCCTCTGGCCAGAAAAAGAAATGGATGAGGTTACACAACAACGCATTATTTCCCGCACCTTCCTCAAGCGGCAGGGCAACCCAAACAACATCGCCCGCGCTGTACTGTTTCTTATTCGCGATGCCGATTACACCAGTGGTCAGGTGATCACTGTGGATGGTGGCCGCTCCCTCAACAACTAATTTGCCCTGAATTTTTATTAAGCCCAATAAAATGAAACCCTTCGCCGAATCCTGTGCGGAAAACCAGCAACCGATTCTGGACATTCTGCAAAAGGAATTTGCCGGCACTCGTCAGGTACTTGAGATCGGCAGCGGCACCGGCCAGCATGCGGTTTTTTTCGCCCGCGCATTACCCCATTTAATCTGGCAAACCAGCGATGTTGTCGAACATCATTCGGGAATTAACGCCTGGATAAGCGATGAAGATCTGGACAATACGCGCGCGCCACTTCCGCTAAATGTAGAAACTGATCCATGGCCAGAACAGGAATACGATGGAATATTCAGCGCCAATACCGTGCACATCATGGGCTGGCCCGAGGTGGAAAAAATGTTCGCCGGTATTGGACAAGTACTGCTACCGGGCGGATGCTTCTGTCTTTATGGCCCGTTTAATTATGATGGCCAATTCACCTCAGAAAGTAATGCAAGTTTTGATGTGTGGTTAAAAATCCGTGACCCGAAAAGTGGCGTACGTGATGTGGCCGACCTGGGAAAACTTGCTGAAAAGGCAGGACTCAAACTGATAGAAGATTACGAAATGCCCGCTAATAATCGGATTCTGGTGTGGCAAGCTAGCGTTTTAAGGCCTCAATAGCAGCCCGCACCTGATTGACGTCGATGGTGGCAACGGACTCTTCATTGACGAGCTCAAATAACGGAATCAGGTCTTCCAGCAATTTTGGCAGGTGAGGCATCAGTCGATGTAAATTACCATGTGTAATCATATCCAGAGCCTCATCCAGATCAGGGCATAACAAACCCACATCCGCATCACTATCTTCACTCTTTTTATCCGCAGCGCAAAAACGGTTTCGACCACCCTCTATGGCGATTGCAAGACGAGTACCTGCTTCATCCAGCACTTCATCGAGGTTTTCGCCATCCTGCGGTACCAGAGCGATACCAATACTAATGGTGGTCGGAATGGAATTACCCTCATAATTCACTTCCAGCGCCTCAATAGCTTTACGCAAGCGTTCGGCCAGCACAATAGCCGCCAGACGATTAGTGTAGGGTGAGCCCACCACAAATTCCTTGCCACTAATACGCCCCACCATATCTTCATCGCGAATGGCATCAGCCAGAGAACCCGCTATCTGATTGATGACATAATCCCCGGCCGGATACCCCTGGGACACATTGATATCCTCCAGGTGGTCAACATCAATCTTTAATACGGCAAAATATTCCTTTTGCCGACGCATCAGTGAAATTTGTTTGGTGGCAACCTGGTGGAAAAAACTTCGGTTCGGCAATCCAGTCAGAACATCATTGCTGGACTGTTCTCGCAGCTCACGCTGGCTCTCCTCCAGTCGGCGTATAGCCTGTGCTAATTTTCGCTGAGCCTGTAATCGCGCTATTAGCTCGACCTGGTCACTGGTTTTGGCCAGAAAATCATTGGCTCCAACCTGAATGGCCCTCTCTCGGGCATCGGTATCATCCGCACCTGTCATCATAATGACAGGCATATTCTGTATCCGTGTGATGTCACTACCGCGCATGCGCTCAACCAGGCCAAAACCATCCAGTTCTGGCATCGAAATATCGCTTATCACCACTTCGATGCGCTCATCCTTCAAGATGAGTTCCCAGGCTTCCTCACCATTGGACGCCTCAAGAGGCACATACTCGTCTCGTACCAAGCGGGTCAGAGACACCCGAATCGTCGGGCTATCATCCACCAGCAGGATATAAGGCAAGGCTTTTTCGCCCGCCTTCTCGCCTGCTGATGGTTGAGTTGTGGTGAATGTGTCGCTCATTTGCTGGTTTTTATCCAATTAAATCCTGTAGACGTTACTGTTTTGCGTAGCAATTAATGATTAGGTGCCAGTCACGGCATTGGCGGGTTAAAAAACCTTACCATTGAAAATGTATCGGCAGCAGGGGCTGATTTCTTTTGTCAAAATCTTCCCACATGGCCAAAAAAGTTTTGCCCGTTTGCGGGTGTTTCATGGTCGGCTCCAGCTCCGAGAGCGGCCATAACACAAAGGCATAGCGTGGGATTTCATCCCGGGGCACATGGTAGCCCTCACCAGTGGCCACCAGTTCACCGTAGAGCAACAGATCCAGATCCAGGGTTCGTGAGGTAAAACGCTCACTGCCACGCTGCCGGCCATGAGTTTGCTCAATTTCAGCCAGGGTCATAATGACCTGATCGACACTATCTGACGTATCAAAGGCAGCCACCAGATTATAAAAGGCATCCCCTTCAAATCCAACGGCTTCACTTTCGTAAACCGAGGACAGTTGCAATTCACCGTATTTTTTACGCAAATCCGCCACACCGGCTCGTATGCTGGTCTCCCGGTCAATATTGCTACCTATCCCAACAAATACCCTGGGCATAACTTAGCCTCGCTCACCCCGTTCAATGACGATCCCCACGTCACCGGCATAACGTACCGCGCCCTTTTTATTAACACGCAGGCGCAGCCACTTAACATCAAATTCATTCAGAACAATTTCCGCCACACGCTCGGCCAGCGTTTCAACTAACTGAAAATCACTGTCGCCGACAAACTCGATCAGCCGCTTGGCAACGGCCTTATAGTTAAGCGTATCCTCAATGGCATCCGTACGAGCAGCATTGGCGACATCCGCACCCATGTCCAGATCAAGAATGATTGACTGCTTTTCTTTGCGCTCCCAGTCATAGATACCAATAATGGTTTCGATGGTGAGATCGTGAAGGAAAATAATATCCATACTGGCTCCAATAATTAGATGCAGATGATAACGGTTTGAATATAGGCAAACCAGCGCACTTGACCAACCCATGGCAGACTGCGCGATAATAGGCCATGCTTGAAAATGTTCTAATTTTTGCCGCTTACCTTGCCGGCTCACTCTCCGCTGCCATCATCACCTGCAAACTGATGGGCCTGCCCGATCCCCGTACGCAGGGGTCGAAAAACCCCGGCGCCACCAACGTGCTTCGGGTTGGCGGTAAAAAAGCTGCTGCTATCACGTTGTTTGGCGATGCCATTAAAGGTGTGATCCCGGTAGCCACCGCACAAATAATGGGAATGCCGCCACTTATTCTGGCCCTCACAGCTCTGGCCGCATTTCTTGGCCACCTGTATCCGATATTTTTCAACTTTCGCGGCGGCAAAGGCGTGGCCACTGCCTTTGGAGTACTGGTGGCTCTGGCGTGGCCGGTGGGCATCGTGCTATTGGCCACCTGGTTGGTGATGGCAAAAGTATTCAATATTTCCTCACTGGCGGCTTTAGCTGCTGCCTGCCTGTCACCCCTGTACATGTGGTGGTTACGCCCGGAACAGGAATTCATCATTGTCGCAGCTGTGATTAGCTTGATGTTGTTGTGGCGGCATCGGTCTAATATTCGGAATTTGCTTAAGGGTACCGAAGGCACGATTCGCTAATACCCTGTTTTTTAACACTAAAGCCCAGCTCATACCCGCCGATAACCTAAATAAGTGTTTAGGAGGTGCGTATGGCTGGCATCAAACTGCAACCCACATCCACCGCTCACTGGCATGAACTGGTCTGTGAAGCGGAAGACAAATCTCATCGCCATCTGGGCGAAGAGGTGCAGAGTTATTTAGTTTTTCTTTTGCAACGTTTCCTCAGTAAACCCGATATTGCCGTACGAATTCTTGCGCTGGATTACCTCAACGGGCTGCGCGAATCCGGCCATCGTCAGATTGAAAAACTTCGTGATGTGGGGGACATTTGTTTACTCCACGCAGGCTTTTTTCCGCAACGTGCAAGAGCTCGACTGGTGAACACAAGTTACTATGTTGATCTTGGCATTGGCGCATATTACCAGTTACACCACAACACACCCCATCAACAGGGCCAGCTTTATGAACACATGTATGAAAGTTTTGTGCCGGCTATGGATGTTTTGCAAACCATAAGAAGTTTTGAAAATGAACAGCATCTTGATAAACCACTGTACGATGCGTTAACAGCGTACGAACTGTGGGAACACACGGGAAGTGTTCAGGCGA
>JAUWLO010000151.1 GCA_030613605.1 Gammaproteobacteria bacterium
TTCTGTGAAAAACCTTTCATTTATAAACTTTTTCGCTACAAACTTTTTCATTATAAATAAGAAAGGGGGAAAGGTGTTGGCCTTTCCCCCTGAATCACTCTGCGATCAACTAATTATCACTGAGCCTACAGAGGCTCAACAATAAAAATAATTAATCAGTGAGATTTGCCCTGGCTTGATCAGCCAATATGGCAAAGGCCTTTTTATCGTATACCGCGATATCAGCCAGCATCTTACGATCGACTTCAACCTCGGCTTTTTTCAGACCGTTAATAAATCGGCTATACGACAAACCGCACTCACGTGCAGCCGCATTGATACGGGCAATCCACAATGCACGGAATTGACGTTTACGCTGACGACGATCCCGGTATGCATATTGACCCGCTTTGGTTACCGCCTGAACGGCAACACGATAGACATTCTTGCGACGACCACTATAACCCTTGGCCTTGGCAATAACTTTTTTGTGTTTGGCGCGTGCTTGTACGCCACGTTTTACTCGTGCCATTTCTATCCTCCTTTAGACGTACGGAAGCAAGCGTTTGATCATGCTTACATCTGCTTCGTGAATCATTAGTCCAGCACGTAAATGACGCTTACGCTTGGTGCTTTTCTTGGTGAGAATATGACGACGGTGTGATTGGGCGCGCTTAAAGCCACCCGATGCTGTGCGTTTAAAACGCTTCGCAGCACCACGATTGGTTTTCATCTTTGGCATAACTACAACTCCGCATTTGTTTTTTGTTTGCTCTTTCTTACCTAAAGTAAGACAAACAATTATATTTAATAAAACAGCACATTTTTGACTGGCGGTCTGGGATGCCATCCCAGTTACACTTTCTATTACTTTCCTAATAATGTGGAAAGAAAAAGAAAGAAAGCTAACCGACAGTAGTGCTTACCTTTTTTATAGGACTGTTTTTACACTCACTAAAACTACTACTGTGTAAAAAACAAAGTACCTACTTTTTCTTTGGCGCAACAACCATGATCATCAAACGACCTTCCATTCTGGAACGCTGTTCAACAACACCATGCTCGGCAACATCCACTTCCAGGCGGTCTAACATTTTTGTGCCCAGTTCTGTATGTGCCATCTCACGCCCACGGAAACGTATAGTGATTTTCACCCTGTCTCCGTTATTCAGGAAACGCATAAGGTTGCGTAGTTTTACCTTATAGTCTCCAATGTCCGTCCCGGGACGAAATTTTACTTCCTTAATATGGGTCTGCTTCTGCTTCTTCTTTGCAGCATGTTTCTTTTTGCTTTCTTCAAACAAAAATTTGCCGTAATCCATAACACGGCAAACAGGAGGTTTAGCATTGGGTACGATTTCCACAAGATCCAGATCAGCCTCAAGCGCAGCCTGTTGTGCTTCTTCTAATGTAACGACTCCAGCCTGCTCTCCGTCCGCACCAATTAACCTGATCTCTGGTGCCGTGACGTCTTCATTCATGCGAACCTGTTTTTCTTGTGCGATGCTTTATTCCTCCAAAACACAACGACCGTGACTCGCGATTTCTGTTTCCAGACCTTTGGCGAACTCCGATAGAGTCATGGTGCCAAGGTCCTTGCCAGCTCGCGTGCGCACGGCCACTGTTTGATTTTCGATTTCCTTATCCCCCACTACCAGGAGGTAAGGTATGCGTTGTAAAGTGTGCTCGCGGATTTTAAAGCCAATCTTCTCATTTCTCAAGTCCGATTTTGCTCGGAAGCCCCCGTCACACAAGGATTTTTCGATTTTTTGCACATATTCGTTCTGACGATCCGTAATCGGCATGACCATGACCTGTGTTGGAGATAGCCAGGCAGGGAAAGCGCCTGCAAATTCCTCGATCAAAATGCCAATAAACCGCTCTAGCGAGCCCAAAATAGCCCGATGCAACATCACTGGCACCTGTTTGGAGCCATCCTCGGCGATATAATGGGCATCAAGACGTCCCGGCAGGGAAAAATCCACCTGGATGGTGCCGCACTGCCAGACCCGACCAATACAATCTTTCAATGAAAATTCGATTTTGGGTCCGTAAAAAGCCCCCTCACCCGGCTGCAAATCCCAGTCCAGCTCTTTGTTATTCAAGGCTTTTTCCAGTGAATGTTCGGCCTTGTCCCATTCTGCATCAGAGCCCACCCGCTTCTCCGGCCGGGTGGAGAGCTTGATGATGACATCTTCAAAGCCAAAATCCTTGTAGACACTGAACAGCAGATCAATAAAGTCAGACACTTCGTCCTGAATCTGGTCTTCGGTACAGAAAATATGGGCATCATCCTGTGTAAAAGCACGCACGCGCATCAGGCCATGCAGGGTGCCAGAGGGCTCATTGCGGTGACAGGAGCCAAATTCCGCCATTCGCAGGGGCAAATCGCGGTAGCTCTTGAGGCCCTGATTAAAAATCTGCACATGACAGGGGCAGTTCATGGGTTTGACGGCATAGGTGCGTTTTTCAGACTCGGTGACAAACATATCGTCGCGGAATTTCTCCCAGTGACCGGATTTTTCCCACAGTTTTCGATCAACCACCAACGGTGTTTTGACCTCGCCATAACCGTGAGACGTAAGCACCTTGCGGATGTACTGCTCCACTTCCAGATACAGCGACCAGCCGGCAGGGTGCCAGAACACCATGCCTGGCGCCTCTTCCTGGGTATGAAACAGGTCAAGCTGGCGACCAATGCGCCTGTGGTCGCGTTTTTCGGCCTCTTCCAGACGATGCAAATAGGCCTTGAGGTCCTTTTTGTTGCTCCATGCTGTGCCGTAAATACGTTGCAGCATCTCGTTATCGGAATCACCGCGCCAGTAGGCACCAGCCAGTTTCATCAGTTTGAAGGATTTCAGCTTGCCGGTTGACGGCACATGCGGGCCGCGACACAGATCAATAAAATCACCCTGTTTGTAAAGCGAGAGCTGCTCGCCTTTGGGGATGCTCTCGATGATTTCAGCCTTATAGGCTTCGCCCATGCCGCTAAAAAATTCAATCGCCTCTTCGCGCGACATCACGCTGCGCTCCACCGGAATGTCCTGTTTCACTAGCTCTTTCATGCGTTTTTCAATGGCAGCCAGATCATCAGGATTAAAGCCCTTCTCGTAGGCAAAATCATAGAAAAAGCCGTTTTCAATCACCGGACCAATGGTGACCTGGGCATCGGGAAACAACTGCTTCACGGCTTGTGCCAGCAAGTGAGCGGTGGAATGGCGAATAATCTCCAGACCATCTTCATCGCGCTCGGTGATGATGGCCAGCTCGACGTCTTCCTCAATAATTTGGGAGACATCCACCAACGTGCCATTAACACGACCACCTAATGCGGCTTTGGCGAGACCGGGACCAATATCAGCGGCGACGTCAAAAATGGAAATGGGTTTATCGAACTGACGAACAGAACCGTCGGGAAGGGTTACGGCAGGCATTTTTATTTTCTCCAGTGGTGATCCATACGAGAGACCACGTGGTAATTAATGATGAATGATTGTTGTCCTTAAACGTTTTGTTTTAGGAACGGCGGGAAAGATAATCAGCCAGGCGAAGCTTGTCAAGAAAATGGCTGATATGGGAGAAGTTTTTAATAGTCAGGTAGCCACGGTTTTTCCACAACCCGGACGTTAGCCGGACGCTTAAGTGTCTAAAATTTAAGCAACCGAGACCTGTGCAAATGGTAAATTGCCCTGGGCCCAGCCAATCACCCCGCCACGCAAATTAAACACGTTGTCAAAACCCTGTTCCTGCATGAACATACAGGCGTGGGCAGAACGAACGCCACTGCGACAGATCACAATAATTTTATCGGTTTGATTCAGCTCATGGAGTCGAGCCGGCAAGGTTGCCAAAGGCAGAGGTTTCGCGCCAGGCACCGTGCCCTGGGATATTTCACGCATCTCACGAACATCAATAATGTGGAATTGCTCTGACTCGTCGTCCATCCAGCCGGCAAGCTGTGGTGCGTCAATTTCCTGAATCGAATTAAGCATTATTGGGGCCTCAGTGTTCATGTCACTTAGTCTGGCACAATTTCGTGGAAAAATAGTGTGAAAAACAAAGTAAATTTGTCGGAATTAGTAAGAATTGCGCAGTATAATATTAGCATTACCTTATACTGTCAAACTTTGGCGAAATTATACTGCAAGCCAATGATTTTTAGCAATAAAATGGGTGTGTCAGAGCAAACCACAGGCTAATATGGGCATCATGGAGCTGATTGATACCCATTGCCACATCGATGTAGAGGCCTTTGACGCAGATCGTCATGAGGTGCTGGGCCACTGCCATGAGAAAGGGGTCAATCGAATCATCGTTCCCGGTATTGAGGCAAAAACCTGGGATCGGCTAGGAAAGATATGTGCCGAGTACCCCGGACTTTTCCCCGCCTATGGTTTGCACCCTGTTTTTGTTGATCAACACACTGACGATGATCTTATAACGCTGGAAACCCGGTTGCAGACAGAAAATCCGGTTGCGGTCGGCGAGATTGGTCTCGATTTTTATTTAGACCTGGATAAGGATCGTCAGCAAAGCCTGTTTGAAGCGCAACTCAGGCTGGCCCAGACCGCCGCCCTGCCCGTCATTTTACATGTCCGCAAAGCGCATGACACCGTGTTATCCACACTGTCCCGCATTCCGGTTAACGGGGGTATCTGCCATGCGTTTAATGGCAGCGTGGAACAGGCGCACCGTTACATGGAGTTGGGCTTTAAGCTCGGTTTCGGTGGCATGTTGACCTACGAGCGCTCACACAAACTGCATCGTCTTGCTCAGCAATTACCCATCGATGCAATCGTACTGGAAACCGATGCGCCCGATATGACGGGCTCCAGCCATCACGGCAACCGTAACAGTCCGGAATATTTACCCGAGTGCCTCACTAGCCTGGCCCGACTTCGGAATGAAGATGTAGCAAGCATCGCAGAACAAACAACAGCTAACGCCAACGCCGTGCTGTCGCTTTCCTGATACTATTTTCCTAATACTTTTCTCCTTACAAAACAAACATAGGGTTTTCTGCTTACGATGTCTGTCGATGACGATTTCCAGCAACGCTTTGGTGGTATTCAACGCCTCTATGGCAAACAGGCCAGCGAGATACTCCAAAACTTGCACGTGTGCGT
>JAUWLO010000281.1 GCA_030613605.1 Gammaproteobacteria bacterium
ATCAGGTAAGATAGCTTTAAATATTCGGTTAATCTGCCTCACATAGGCTGCGAATTCATCACGCAAATCTGGGCGAAGTAATATTTCACTTGCTGCATCCAGTAGCTCCAGTTTTTTCAGGTCCTCGGTTGATGCATCGATAATCTCTTGCAGTTTGATGTTTTGCTCAGCAAGAAATTCTGTTACTTTGTTAACCGCTTGTTGAAGTTCATTGAATAGTACCTGTTTATGTTCTGCTGGATTATCTTCGGGTTCATCCCCATCCTTTACGGTATCGCCTCCACCATACATGCCAAGCGCATATTGAAGCGCACCAAAGATATTAATGTAATCCACAATCTGACCCGCAGGTTTACCGGGGAATACTCGATTAGCGCGAGCAATCGTCTGCATCAGAGTATGGTTTTTCAGTGGTTTGTCTAAATAGAGCGTGGACACAGCAGGTGCATCAAATCCGGTTAGCCACATTGCGCAGACAAACACGATACGTAGCGGATCATCAGCATCTTTAAATTTATCATCCAGCTTTTCTTTCTTTATACGCTCACGGTGCGGTTTGAAATCCAGTCCCATATTCTGCAAACGTTCATAATCCCCTTGCCCTCCTGAGACCACCACGGCCATATCGGTCGCTTCCATTTCCTTAATTTTTTCTTTCAGCCAGTTTTTACGGCTGCCACTGGCGAGTTTCAGTCGGAACTTGAAGCTGTCTAGCTTAATCTCCCATTCATGCTGTACCTTGTTATACATCTTGATGGCCGTGGCTTTATCAATGGACACCACCATGGCCTTGCCAACGACACCGGTAGAAAAAGGCTCACGCCCCATGTAGTGGTCCACAATATCCCCGGCAATGGTGTCCAGGCGATCACTGTCGGTAATAATCTTATAAGGTCGGGCAAATTCACCTTCCAGTCTGGCTTCCTGCTCCTCACTAAGATCGGCCTGATCGAGTATTTCCACAATCATATCGCCTAAATCATCACGATTGAGATTTACCTCGGGTACCCTGTTTTCATAAAACAGGGGTAAGGTCGCACCATCATCGACAGCATCACCAAAGTTATAGATACTGACATAATCACCAAAAACTTCACGGGTCTTCTCTTCGCCTGCTAACAGAGGTGTGCCGGTAAAGGCAATAAACCCGGCATTGGGTAATGCTCTGCGCATATTCATCGCCAGCGTATCGTACTGGCTGCGGTGAGCTTCATCAGTAATAACAATAATGTCATCACGCGTGGACAATACAGGATAGTCCTCACCTTGCTCGGCGCGGAATTTTTGAATCAGGGTAAAGACAAAGCGATGGTCTTCACTGAGCAGTTGTTTCAGTTCGTCGCCCGAACTGGCCTGCGCTTCTTCTTTTACTATGCCTGCTGCATTAAACGTGTTGTAAATCTGGTCATCCAGATCGGTACGATCCGTCACCACCACAAAGGTCCAGTTACCCGGCAGCTTACGAAAGGCCTTCTGGCTGAAAAACACCATGGAAAAACTTTTGCCACTGCCCTGGGTATGCCAGAACACACCCAACTGACCGTCACGTTCCTTGATATGCTGCAAACCACATAGGGCTTCATTCACACCTAAATACTGATGGTACCTGGCGATGATCTTAACGGTAGCCTTACGCTTCTCAAAAAAGATGTAATTCTCAATCAAATCCAGCAGGCGCGGCTTCTCGCAAGTACCGCGTAGCACCACTTCCAGGCTGACCTTGCGTTTCTCCTTTTCGCTATTAATTTTTTTCCAGTCTGCAAAGTGTTCCCACTGGCTGGTAATGCTGCCGACTTTGGATTGAATGCCATTGGAAAGCACAATGAGCTGGTTGTAGCAGAACAAATTGGGAATCGTATCGCGGTAGTCCTTGAGGTTATCTCTATACGCATTGATTAAACGGCGGTGACTGGCCTTTAATTCAATAAAGACCAGAGGCAGTCCATTTACAAAACCCAGTAAATCAGGTCGGCGGGTTTCTATTTCCCCGGTGATACTCATCTGTGAACACAGCAGAAAATCATTATTCTCCGAGTTCTGCCAATCGATAATTTTCACCGTCACATCATCTTCATTCTCATCGGGTGTAACGAATTTATAACCTTCCTTGAGCAACAGATAGATTTGCTCATTGGCGGCGATGGCGCTCATGACCGAGCGATCACGAATCAATGTTTCCACGGCTTCATCGATGGCAGGTTCAGGGGAATCCGGATTGAGTTTTTCTAATGCGCTACGCAGGCGATTAACCAGCACCACATCGCCACGATTCTCACGCCCTAAAAAACTTTGCTCACCAAAGGTTTCTTGCCAACAGTTAAGCGTATCCCAGTTTAGATCATCAAAGAGCTTGATGGCGGGTTGTTCAACGAGGGTCTCTTCCGTATAAGTCATATTTTCCAGTATATGAATAACAGCTATAAAGTTTCCAGTATAAATCTGGCCTTGAGTAACCGCAGTAACTCAAATGTTCCGATGAACCCAACAGCAAAGTCTCTGCAAACATTAGGGATTTTTACCCTTCTGGAGTCCGCTGACACTAAAGACTCATGCGTTACAACGGTAGCCCCTATTGATTTAGCTTTCGCAATTAGCCAGGGATCTGCACCACCTGGAAAATCATCAAGATTGGCAGCGTTATCGTCCCCATTCGCCAGGTGCTGCGCAATGTCTGCAAAA